>URMI01000001.1 GCA_900548845.1 uncultured Clostridia bacterium
AAGGACCTTAACGCAGTATCGGGGCAAAATACGCGCTTTTGATCGGGTTCATATTACTCCCTTACAGTATTGTATGCGCCCCCGAGCCCGCTTATGTCAGCTCTCTCTTTTTGTAGAGTGCGGCGGAGAGGAGATACAAAAGCCCGTAAACGGCAAACGCGCCCAAAAGCGTGAGCGCGCTCCCCCACCAGGGGAAGGAGAAGCCCTCGGGCGGGAACAGAAAGAGCGCAGCGCCCGCCGCGAAGATCACCGCCATCAGGAGAAAATAGAGATAGCGCGCCTTTTCGGTGCCGAAGCGGAAGCCGAACGTGAGCGTGACGGCAGGGCAGGCAAGCCCCGCGACGGCAAAGAGCGCCGCCATCGTCAAAAGCGCCGACCCGTCGAAATTCCCCTGCACGAGGGAAGCCCCCGCCTCTACGAGGAGAGAGAGCGCCGCCATCACCGTCCAGAACAAAAAGCCGAGCAAAAACTTGGCGCCCACGCGCTGCGCCCGCGTGACGGGGAGCATCTCCGCCGTACGGTCCCAGCCGTCGCGCTCGTCCACCGCGAGAAGGGAGGTCGGCAGCATCCCCGCGAACATCACGGGAAGGAGCACGGCGACGGAGACCTCCTCCGCAAAGAAGCGCACCGCAAACAGGACGATGCAGACGATGAGAATGAATTTGTACGTCTTTGTCGCGAGCAGTATATCCTTTTTCAACAGCCCTTTCATACATGTTCCTCCTCTTGAACGAGCGCGCGGAAGAGCTCTTCGAGCCCCACGCGCTGTACCTGCACCCCTATGGGGAGCGCTTCCTGCCGCACCACGGCGGTAACGCCGTAGGGCGAACGGCGGAAGGAGACGACCGCCTCCCGCGGGATCGCCGAAAACTCCTCCCCCGAACAGTTCAGAACGCCGTAGCGTTCCAAGAGCGCGTCCTTTTCTTCGGATAGAAGCACCTTGCCGCCGTGCAGGAAAGTAACATAATCGCACACCTTCTCTAAATCGTCCGCAATGTGCGAAGAAAAGAGCACGGAATGCGCCTCGTCGCGCGTGAATTCCATCAGCATATCCAGAATATCCTGCCGCGCCACGGGATCGAGCCCGCTCGTCGCCTCGTCCAGAAGCAGGAGCTTGGGCTCGTGCGAGAGCGCCGCCGCGAGCAAGAGTTTCATCTTCATGCCGCGCGAGAGCGCCGAATACTTCACCTCCCCCACCCGGAAGCGGGCAAGGAGTTCTTCGTACTTCTTCCCGTCCCAGCGGGAATAGCAGCCTTTGAGAAAGCTCCCGATCTCGGCAGGGGTGAGGCAGGCGGGGAAGCCCGCGCTCTCCAACACGACGCCGAGCTCTTCTTTGAGACCTGCGTTCCCCTCGGCGTCCCGCCCCAAAAGGCGCACCGTACCGCCCTCCTTTTTCGCCATGCCGAGGAGCAGGCGAAAGAGCGTCGTCTTGCCCGCGCCGTTCACCCCCACGAGCCCCATGATGCAGCCCGAAGGGAGCGTCAGGTCAATGGGTCCGAAGGTGAAACCCCGATAATGTTTTTCTAAGCCGTGAAGTTCGATAGCGTTCATCATTCTTCCTCCCAAAGCAGTTCCAGAGCGTCTTTACATTCTTCTTTCGAAAGCCCGCACAGCTGCGCCAGATCGGCGGCGCGCGCAAGATGGCTTTCCATCTCTTTCAGGCGTTCCTCCCGCACGAGCTCTTCGTTGCGCGGCGAAACAAAGCACCCCTTGCCCGCCACGGTATAAATATAGCCCTCCTTTTCGAGCTCCTCGTAGGCGCGCTTGGTGGTGATGACGCTGATGCGCAGATCCTTTGCAAGATTGCGGATGGAGGGCAGCGCCTCGTCCGCTCGGAGCCCGCCGCGCGCGATCTCGCGCTTGAAGGCTTCCGCGATCTGAAAGTAGATGGGGTCGCTGCTCTGATTGTCGATGCGGATAAACACGTCTGCCTCCTTACTGTGTATATTGATTATATACGGCTTTAACAGTTCTGTCAAGCCTTTTGCGTGAAATTTCCCTGAAAGCGGCAATTATTTTTGCTTTCCCCCTTGAAAAGAACTTCACATTGTGCTATACTTGTTATGTGATATAATCACACATTTATGAAATTATATCACAAACAAATTGAATGAGGATGGATATGCAACTGACCCCCGAACAGCAGGCCGTGCTTGACGGGCAGAAGGGCGAAACGCTTGCCAAAGTGATGAAGACCATCGTCATGTACGGCGATATCTTCGGCGCGGAAAAGCTGGTGCCCGTGACGCATCCCGAAGGGCACTTCGTCACGAGCTTCGGCATCTCGCTGATGAAGCCGCTCTTTGCGACGATGGACGAGCTCATCCGCGCGAACGTGCACACGATCGGCAAGTTCACAGTGGATCCCCGCCCGCTCGACTATCAAAACGTCAAATGCAACCCCGTTGAAAAGCTCGTGTTCGCCGTCATGTACGGAAAACAGGAGGAGTACGAACAGCAGCTCATGCAAGTGGGCCTCCGCGACAGGAAGGCGTTCACCTGCACGGCGTACCTGCCCGAAGTCGGGAATGTTCCCAAAAAGGGAGACGTCCTTTCGTGGGCGGAGAGCAGCGCCGTCGTGTATGCGAACTCCGTTTTGGGCGCGCGCTGCAACCGCAACAGCGGCATGATCGACCTCTTCGGCAGCATCGTCGGCTGGGTCCCCTATTTCGGGCTCGTCACCGACGAGGGAAGAAAGGCGACGTGGAAGGTGTACGTCAGGACTTCCAAAAAGCCCGAAGCGCAAATTTTGGGCAGCGCCATCGGCATGAAGGTGACGGAGGACGTGCCCTACGTCTTCGGTCTCGACCGTTTCTTAGGCGAAGAGCTCAACGAAGAGACGTGCGCGTATTTGAAGGACTTCGGCGCGGCGACCGCTTCCAACGGCGCGGTCGGGCTCTATCACATCGACCGCCTCACCCCCGAGGCGAAGGAGCTCGGCGAAAGCCTCATCACGGAGGACGCAAAGGAGTATATCATCGACGACGAAGAACTCGAACGCGTCTACAAGAGCTACCCCGTGATGTGGAAAAACAAGGACGCAAAGCCCGCGCTCTGCTTCATCGGCTGCCCGCATCTTACCTACGGCCAGCTCATGGATTGGACGCACACCCTTTCCGCCGCCCTCAAAGAGACGGGCAGAAAGAAGGTGAAGGTGCGCACGGTGATGACCGCCGCCCCCGAAGTTGCGGAAAAGTTCCGCGCGGCGCCCGAATACGGGCAGCTCACCGCGATGGGCGTGAAGCTTTCGAGCATCTGCCCGCTCATGTACACCAACAACCCCGTCACCAAGGGGAAAGCCATCCTCACCAACTCCAACAAGCTGCGCACCTATTCGGTGGCGCGCTACTTGAAAGACGAGAAGATCGTGAATATCCTTTCGGGAAAGGAGGGCGTCTGAAATGAAGACATTCCAAGGCAGAGTGCTCGCGGGCGGCAAGTGGAAGGGCGAGGCGATCGTCTCGCATCAGGGCGTGAATACGCTCGCGACTTTCCAGAAGAGCGCCTTGAAAAACGCGAAGGAGGTCATCGCCTCCGATCAGAACAATGCAGACCTGTTCGGAAAATGCCTCACGGGGAAGGCACTGTGCCTGCCCGTGACCATCGGCTCGACGACGGGCGGCCTCGTCATCCAGACGGTGTGCGCAATGAAGATCGCCCCCGCCTGCTTCCTCTTTTCCGAGCACGTCGACTCGCTCGCCGCGAGCGGCATCGTGCTCGCAAGAGTGTGGGAAGGGAGCAACGTCATCGCTGTCGATCAGTTGGGCGAAGAATTTTTGAACACCGTAAAATCGGGGGATACATTGGAAGTGCTCGAAGACGGCACCGTCAATATCCTTTGAGCAAATTTCCGAACAGCAAATATGACGACAAAACCATAAGGAGAAGCTTATGAGCATGAACGAACAATATGCACCCCTTCTGACGAGCTGGAAGATCGGCAAATGCGAGATCAAGAACCGCTTCGTCCTGACGTCGATGGGCGGCACTTCCATCTTCGGGTGGATGGAGCCCAACCACTTCGACGAGGAAGCCGCCAAATTCCTCCTGGACCGCGCCAAGGAGAACGTCGGGCTCATCCTGCCCGGCATCGCCCCCATCCGCGATATTTTGCTCGGCAAATGGCTGTATCAGGGGACGGGGAAATTTGAAAAGCTCAAGGAATTCATGAAGGAATTCCACAAGACGGGCGCCAAGCTCTTTATCCAGCTGACGGCAGGCTTCGGAAGATCGCTCGCCATCAACGACATCATGGTGAAGGCTCTGCACAACAAGGCTTTGGCGACCGTCTTAAAGCCCGTTCTCGATGTTTCTTACCTCACCGCGAGCGCGAGCGCCACCCCCAACCGCTGGGAAGAGACATGCATCTCCCGCCCGCTCACCAAGGAAGAGATCAAGGAGATGATCGAAGCCTTTGCAAAGACGGCAAAACTTATAAAAGACGCGGACGTGGACGGCGTGGAGATCCATGCCGTGCATGAGGGGTATCTTCTCGATCAGTTCACGATGAAGTACACCAACCTCCGCACGGACGAGTACGGCGGAAGCTTTGAGAACCGCTACCGCTTCCCCGTGGAGATCGTCAAGGCCATCAAGAAGGCGTGCGGCGACGACTTCCCCGTCTCGCTGCGCTATTCCGTCGTCTCCAAGACCAAGGGCTTCTGCCAAGGCGCGCTTCCCGGCGAGGAATACACCGAAGTGGGCCGCGACATGGAAGAGAGCGAACGCGCCGCAAAGTATCTGCAGGATGCGGGATACGATATGCTCAACTGCGACAACGGCACCTACGACGCCTGGTATTGGGCGCATCCGCCGGCATACATGCCCGAAAACTGCAACCTCGAAGAGGTCAAGCATATCAAGAAGTTCGTCGATATCCCCGTCGTCTGCGCGGGCAAGATGGATACGCTGACGGCAGCCAAAGCCGTCGGACGGGGCGAGATCGACGCGATGGGCGTTGCGCGGCAGTACCTTGCCGACCCGCAGTGGGTCACCAAGACGCTCGAAGGGAGAGAAGACGACATCCGCCCCTGCATCCACTGCCACAACGGTTGCTTCAACTTGGCGCACTACAAGGGCGTGGGCAACGACCAGACCCTGCACGACAACGCGGGCATGGCGCGCTGCGCCCTCAACCCCGAGACGATGCAGTCCAAAAAATATAAGATCGTTCCCGCCAAGAAGCAGAAGAAGGTCGCCATCGTGGGCGGCGGCATCGGCGGCATGGAGACGGCGCGCGTGCTCGCCCTGCGCGGGCATAAGCCCACCATCTTCGAAAAATCGGGCTCGCTCGGCGGCGTGTTCGTCGCGGCGGCAGCCCCGCAGTTCAAGAGCGCCGACAAAGCCCTCCTCAGATGGTACGAAAAGCAGATGAAGGACTTGCAGGTAGACATCCGCTTCAACACCGAAGTCAAGCCTTCCGATACGCTGACGGGCTTTGACGAAGTGGTCGTCGCCACGGGCGCGACTGCCAAGCGCGTGCCCGTGAAGGGCGCCGAGAAGTGCATCGAAGCGTGCGACTATTTGAGCGGCGCGCCCGTCGGAGATAAGATCGTCGTCATCGGCGGCGGACTCACGGGCTGCGAGATCGCGCTGGATGCCCACCTCAAGGGCAGGACGCCCGTCATCGTCGAGATGAAGAACGACCTCATCGCCGTCAAGGGCGTGTGCCTTGCGAACTCTTCCTATCTCCGCGAATATTTCGCCCTCCACAAGGTGGAAGTGCACCTTGAAAGCACCGTCAAAGAAGTGGGCGACGGGTACGTCGTCGTCCGGGAAAAGAACGGCAACGAGGTGAAGATCCCCGCGGACACCGTGGTGACTTCCGTCGGCTATACGCCCGCCCCGCTCGAACTCAAGGGCGCGAAGTATGTGGGCGACTGCAAGGAAGTGGGGAACCTGCGCACCGTCATCTGGCGCGCGTGGGATGTCGCCATGAAGATCTGAACCCGCTTTCAAAGCACGATAAAAGCGCGGGCGCGCCGCGAAACAGATCGCGGCGCGCCCGAATAAAAAAACAGAGGAAGCCGTGAGCTTCCTCTGTTTTTTTACATCACATGATGAAGGAAATAGTCCTGCGCGTCGAGGGGCTCCCCTTCGCGCTCAACGGGCGCATAGCTGCCGTCGGGCAGGAGCTTCCTCGCCTTGACGTTGTCCGAAAACATCGTCTCCAAAATGTTGTAGATGCGCTTTCTTATCGTCTTGTCGAGGACGGGCGTTGCGATCTCCACGCGCTTGTTGGTGTTGCGCGTCATGAGATCGGCGCTCGAGATGTACATCTCCATCTCCTCCCCTTCGCCGAAGCAGTAGACGCGGGAATGCTCCAAAAACCTTCCCACAATGGAGATGACGGAGATGTTGTCCGTCTCCCCTTCGATGCCCGCGACGAGGCAGCAGATGCCGCGCACAATGAGCCGCACTCTGACCCCCGCCTTGCTTGCTTCGATGAGTTTATCGATGAGCTCCTTATCGGTGAGCGAATTCATCTTGGCGGTGATGAAGGCGGGCTTCCCTTCCCGCGCGAGGGCGATCTGCCCATCGATGCGCTCGATGAGCCCCTTTTTGAGCCCTTCGGGCGCGATGAGAAGGCGCTTGTAGTCGTATTCCGTGTTGCAGATGGCGACGTTGCGGAAGAACGCCGCGCCATCCTCGCCGATCTCCTCATCCGCCGTGATGACGTTGAGGTCGGTGTACTGCTTGCTCGTCTTTTCGTTGTAATTTCCCGTGCCGAGGTGGGTGATGTAGCCGATCTTACCGCCGTCCGAAAGCAGGATGGAGATGATCTTGGAATGCACCTTGAAGTTCTGCATCCCGTAGATGATGGTGCAGCCCGCCTCCTTCAAGACGGAAGCAAAATACATGTTGTTCTCCTCGTCGAAACGGGCGCACAGCTCGATGACGACGGTGACTTCCTTGCCGTTCTCGCTGGCGCGCTTCAGCGCCTCCACGATGCGGGAATGGCGGTCGAGACGGTAGATGGTGATCTTGACGGAGACGACGCGCTCATCCTCCGCACACTCGTTGAGAAGGCGGATGAGCGGTTCCATGCTGTCGTAAGGATAAGAGAGGAACACGTCCCCTTCCTTGACGCGGGCAATGAGGCTCTGCGGGGGCACAAGGTCTTCCGCGACGCGCCCCTTGAAGGGGGCATAGCGCAGCGAAGAGAGCTCCTTTTCTTCGAAATAGCGCTCCAGAGAGAAGAGGAACTTATAGTCCATATACCCTTCGAGCTTGAAGCAGTACTGCTTTTTGAGGTCGAGATTTTCGAGCAGGAAAGACTTGACCGCCCCGCCGTTTTTGTCGATCTCCACGCGCACGGCGTCCTGACGGGAACGGTTCTCCACCTTGTGCTTCATGTAGGAAGAAAAGTCGAAGTCGTGTTCGAGGTCGGTGTCGTCCACGCTGGTATCGAAATCGGCGTTGCGGGTGACGCGAACGAGCGTCTTGGAAACGACGGTGTAGCCCGGGAAGGCGAGCGTGCCGAATTCGGAGACGAGGTCTTCGAGCGTGATGAGGTTGACCTTCCTGCCGCCCGGGATACGGAAGAGCCGCTCGGCAGAGGGCGGCACCGCCATGACGCCGATCATCGGCCTGCCGTCGCGGAGCAGTTCGTAGACGAGATAGATGTGCTGGTTTTCAAAGCGGATGAGCGGATGCTTCGCGTCGAGCACCATGGGCGAAAGCAGGGGCAACACCGCCGAGAGGAAGTAGTTGAGGCAGAGCGTACGCTTGCGCGGCGAGAGCTCGTGCGGGCGCATGAGGCGCACCCCGCGCGCATTCAGCTCCTTTGCGATGGTCTGATAGACGGAAGCGCTCTCTTTATACAGCTTTTTGACCTCGGCGAGGATGATGTCGAGCTGTTCTTCCGCCGTGAGCTGCGTCTTGTTTTCGCGCGCATCGGGGGCGAGCCGCTTTTCGTTGAGGAGGCTCCCCACGCGCACCATGAAGAACTCGTCGAGATTGCTCTGAAAGATCGCAAGGAACTTGCAGCGCTCGAGGAGCGGGTTGGTGAGATCGGACGCCTGGTCGAGCACGCGGCGGTCAAAGAGCAGCCAGCTGTACTCGCGGTTGCAGTAGATGCCCTTGATGGGCGATTCGGGTGACTTTGCCATACTTCCCCCTTTCAGGAATTTTCCTCTTCTTCGGGTTTTGCCTGAGCGAAATCGAGCGGCGTCTCCTTATCCTCCCTGCCGCCCTTGGCAACGAGCAGAAGATACCCTTCCTTGACGCCGTAAGGCGAACGCACGGCGCGTTCGATGCCGTAATATTTGAGCACGGCGCAGAGCGCGACCACCGAAGTCACGAGGGTATCCATGCGCTCGGGCGCTATTTTGACGATGAGAAGGCTGCGCTTGGAGGAAGTGACGAGGAAATTGCGCAGCTTCTTTAACTTGTCGTATTCGAGCACGGGCTCTTCTCCCTTGAGCCCGAAGCGGTCGGCATACATTTCGGAGACGGCATGATCGACGGGGCCCAAAAGGAGCGCCGACTCATACTCCCCGGGCGTGCCGAAGGAGAGCTTTTCGAGCGATTTTTTGACGTATTTTTTGATGCGGCGGGCTTCCTCCGCGCTCGGGTGCGTGTGGCGCACGAACTTGCGTTTGAGCGCGATGACGCCGTAATCGAGGAAGGCGGAAGAACCCGTGCCCGCAGGGTCGCACACTTCGATGGAGCCACCGCCGATATCGACGAGCAGGCTCCTCTCGGGCGCGCCGCTGTTGGCGGTGAGGTCGCAGAACGCCTCCTCTTCGCCGCTTAAAAGGTTGAGCTCGACGCCCGCATATTCTTTGAGCGCACGCTCCACTTCCTCGTAATTTTCAAAGTTGCGCACGGACGCCGTCGAAATGACATAGCACTTTTCGGCGCCGTACTTTGCGGCAACGCCTTTGAGGCGCTTCAAGCCTTCCGCGATCTTGCGGATGCCGCGCTCCGAAAGCCTTCTCCCCTCCGCATAGTGGAGCACGGAGAGCGTTTCGCGGTCGGTGAACTGTACGGTAAGTTCTCCGTTGATGTCGGCAACGAGCAGAGAAAGGCTGCTCGCACTGATGTCGATGACTGCATATCTCATAAGGACCGTCCTTTTCAATCTCCGAAGTAGATGCCCGTACTCTTCGCCGCCAGATACATGGGGTTTTCGGGCGTGATGAACTTGGTGCGGCCCGCGATGTCGGAAAGCGGATTGTAGGTGATCCTGCCCCCTTCGACCGCGACGGTGACGCCGAACCTGCCCTCTTTTACGAGCTCGCCCGCGAAAGCTCCCATCATGGTGCACAGCGCCCTGTCGTGCGCGTTGGGCTCCGCCCCGCGCTGCAGATAGCCGATGACCTGCACGCGCGCTTCTGCCCCCGTGCGGTTTTCGATGGCGCGGGCGATGCGGGCAGTCGCCGTCGAATAGCCGAGCTCCTTGCGGCGCAGGAGCATCTCTTTGCGCTTCCAGGTACTCTCCTCTTTTGTCATGGCGCCTTCCGCGACGACGATGACGTCGTAACGCGCCCCGTTTTCGCGGCGGCGGGCGATATATTCCGCAAGCGCCGTCTCATCGTAAGGAAATTCGGGCAGAATGCAGGCGTGCGCCCCGCCCGCGACGGCGGCATAGAGGGAGAGCCAGCCCGTCTTGTTGCCCATGACCTCGACGAGGATGGTCCTGCCGTGGCTGTATGCGGTGGCGTGCATCTCGCGCACGCACTTTGCGGCGACCTCCGCCGCCGTATCGAACCCGAAGGTGAATTCCGTGCCCCAGATGTCGTTGTCGATGGTCTTGGGAAGGCCGATGACGTTGCAGCCCTCGGCAGAGAGCATGGCAGCCGTCTTGTGCGTGCCCGCGCCGCCCAACGTTACAAGGCAGTCGAGCCCCAGACGGCGGTAGTTTTCCACCATTTTATCGAGCTTGGAAACGCCGTCTTCCGCAGGGTCCGCCATGTTCTTGAAGGGCTGACGGATGCTGCCTAAGATGGTGCCGCCCGTGTAGAGAAGATCGTCGAAGAAATGCTCGCCGACGGGGATGAAGTTGTTTTCGATGAGCCCCGTGTAGCCGTCTTTGAACCCCAAGATCTCGGGGCGGGGCAAGTTCAGAAAAGCAAACCGCGTGAACGCACGCATGACGGCGTTGAGCCCCGGGCAGTCCCCGCCGCTTGTCAATAACCCGATCTTCATACTGTCTCCTCCTCGGGCGCGAAAGCGCCGCACGTTTTTGCCGCCAAAAGACGCGGGCGCGCGGCGTCCGTCCCTCTTAGTTTACGGCATTTTTGTAAAAACGACCGCACAAACATGCAAAATTGCGGTAAAATCGGGGCGTTTTTTCGCAGTTTTGCCCCCGTTCCGCAAGGGAAATGCACTTTGCCGCCGTCAAGAAGATTATACTCCCTTTTTTTGCTCTTGTCAATTATAACTTATTGAAATCGAGCGGTAAAAAAGAGCCCCGCCGTTTGGGAGCGGGACCCGTATTCATTCTCCGATATATTTTTCGCGCACCGAAAGGCGGGCGAGCGCACGCGCAAGGCGCGCCTGCGCGGCGTGGTATTCTTCGATGCTCTGCTTTTGCAGAAGCTGCTCCCTTGCGTCGTCCGCCATGCGGCGGGCGCGGTCTTTATCGATGTCTTCGGGGCGGATGGCGGAGTCGACGAGGACGAGGACATCCCCCTTTTCCACCTTCATGATGCCCGCGGCGCAGGCGGCAACGCGCATCTCCCCGCTCGGAAGGCGGATATACAGCTCCCCGGGAACGACGGCGCAGATGGTATCGCTGTGACCGGACAAGACGCCGTACCGCCCGTCCACCGTGGGGATGATGAGCGATTCGCACATCCCCTCGTAAAAGGGAGAAGTCGCCGTGAGTACATGGAGCGGGAACATCACTTGCCTCCCGTGCGGAGCTTTTCCGCTTTCTTATAGACGTCGTCCAGCGTGCCCACGTTGAAGAACGCCGCTTCGGGCAGACCGTCCGCCTCGCCGCTTAAGATGGCGGCAAAGCCTTTGAGCGTCTCTTTGAGGGGCACATAGACGCCCGGGATGCCCGTGAACTTTTCGGCAACGTGCATGGGCTGAGACAAAAAGCGCTGCATCTTCCTCGCGCGCGCGACGGTGAGGCGGTCTTCCTCGCTCAGTTCCTCCATGCCGAGGATGGCGATGATGTCCTGCAGTTCCTTGTACTTTTGCAGCGTCTCCTGCACGCGGCGGGCGATCTTGTAGTGCTCTTTGCCGACGACGTCCTCTTCAAGGATGCGCGAAGTGGATTCGAGCGGGTCGACGGCGGGATAGATGCCCTGTTCGGCGATGCGGCGGCTCAAAACGGTGGTCGCATCGAGGTGGGAGAAGGTGGTGGCGGGCGCGGGGTCGGTGAGGTCGTCCGCAGGCACATACACCGCCTGCACGCTCGTGACGGAGCCGCTCCTCGTCGAGGCGATGCGCTCCTGAAGCGCGCCCATCTCCTGCGCGAGGGTGGGCTGATAGCCGACGGCGGAGGGCATACGCCCGAGGAGCGTCGAAACTTCGCTGCCCGCCTGCACGAAACGGAAGATGTTGTCGATGAAGAGGAGCACGTCCTTATTCTCGCGGTCGCGGAAGTATTCCGCCATCGTGAGCCCCGTGAGCGCCGTGCGCATCCTCACGCCGGGCGCTTCGTTCATCTGCCCGAAGACGAGCGCCGTCTTATTGAGGACCCCGCTCTCCTTCATCTCCAGCCAGAGGTCGTTGCCCTCGCGGCTGCGCTCGCCGACGCCCGTGAAGATGGAATATCCGCCGTGCTCCGTCGCGATGTTGTGGATGAGCTCCTGGATGAGCACCGTCTTGCCGACGCCTGCGCCGCCGAAGAGGCCGATCTTGCCGCCCTTCGGATAGGGTTCCAGAAGATCAACGACCTTGATGCCCGTTTCGAACAGCTCCACGGCGGGAGACTGCTCTTCGAAGGAGGGCGCGCTGCGGTGGATGGACCAACGCTCCTCCGTTTCAATGGGCTCGCCGCCGTCGATGGGCTCGCCGAGGACGTTGAACATCCTGCCGAGCGTCCCCTCGCCCACGGGCACTTCGATGGTGCGGCCCTCGGCAACGACTTCCATGCCGCGGGCGAGCCCTTCGCTGCCGCCCAGCATGATGCAGCGGACGGCGTTCCCTTCGACGTGCCGCGCCGCCTCCATGACGAGCTGCTTTCCGCCCGCCTGAACGGTGAGCGCTTCGCGGATGCGCGGAAGTTTCCCCTGTTCGAATGCAACGTCGACGACGGAGCCTTCGACGCGCACGATGACGCCTTTTGTCATAAGCTGTCTCCCTTCTGCGCCGCGGCGCCCGCAGAGACTTCGGTGATCTCCTGCGTGATCGCCCCCTGGCGCACATGATTAAAGCGGACGCGCAGCGTATCCAGGATCTCCTGCGCGTTGCGGTTTGCCGAATCCATCGCCGTCATGCGCGCGTTCTGTTCGCAGCAGAAGCTGTCGAGCAGCGCGCTGTAGATAAAGCCCGACAAGTAGCTCGGGATGATGCTATCGAGCACGGTGCGGAGATCGGGCGAGAATTCAAACTCCGTCTTTTCGGCGGGACGGTCGGAAGAGAACTGCGAGCGGTGGAAGGGAAGCAGGCGCGTGACGCGCACTTCCGCCTCCATGCCGTTCTTCATATCGGTATAGACGACGAAGATCTTTTTCAGCCGCCCTTCGTCGAACCCTTCGAGGAGCACGGTGGAAATTTCCCGCGCGCGCGGCATGGTGGGGTTCTGCGCGGTGTATAAAAAGCTCCTGCGGATGGGGATGCCGTGCCGCATACAGTACTGCCGTCCGTACTCCCCCACGACGAAGAGTTCGGTATTGCCGTGGTATTCGTCCAGAAGTTCTTTTGCCGCCTTGATGACGTTCTGATTGTACGCCCCCGCAAGGCCTTTGTCTGCCGTGATGACGAGGCACCCCACCGTCCCTTCGGGGAGCTTCCCTTCGAGGGGATAGAAGTAGCGGTCCTCCACCTTGGCGTCCGTGCGGAAGATGCGCTTGATCTCCGCCTGCACGGCGTTGAAGAAGGGGCGGGTACGGTCGAGCTCCTCCTTCGCCTTGCGCATCTTGGCGGAGGCGATGAGATACATCGCCTGCGTGATCTTCTGCGTGTCGCGCACGCTGTCCATGCGCGACCTGATCTCTTTGAGCCCCGCCATTTACGCCTCCCTGCGCGCCTTCCTGTCGGCAAGGAACTGATCGGAGAGCGCTTCGATGCGCGCCTTGTCTTCGGGGGAGAGTTTCCCTTCCTGGCGGATATGCTCTGCGATCTCGGGCGCAGCGTGTTCGAGATAGGTCAAAAGTTCTTCGGTGAAGGCGGGGATCTCGTCGGGCTCGACGTCCTGCATCACACGGCGGAGCGCCGCGATGAGCGTAAACACCTGCCTGTGACGGGGGATGGGACAGCCCTGCTTCTGCCGAAGGAGCAGCATGAGCCCGTGGCCGTACCGAAGCTGCAGACGGGTGGCTTCGTCGAGATCGCTCGAAAACTGCGTGAACACTTCGATCTCGCGGTATTGGGCAAGATCGAGACGCAGCGTGCCCGAAGCGCGCTTCATCGCCCCGGTCTGCGCGTCGCCGCCCACGCGCGAGACGGAGAGCCCCACGTTGACGGCGGGCCGCTGACCCGCAAAGAAGAGCGAACTTTCGAGGAAGATCTGCCCGTCCGTGATGGAGATGATATTGGTCGGGATATACGCCGAGACGTCACCGCCCTGCGTCTCCACGATGGGAAGCGCCGTCATGGAGCCGCCGCCGCGCGCCTCGGAAAGGTGCGCCGCCCGCTCCAGAAGGCGGGAATGCAGGTAAAAGACGTCGCCGGGGTACGCCTCTCTGCCCGGGGAGCGCCCCAGAAGCAGGCTCAGAGCGCGGTACGCGACGGCGTGCTTACTTAGGTCGTCATAGACGATGAGCACGTCCCTTCCGCGTTCCATGAAGTACTCGCCGAGCGCGCAGCCCGCGTAAGGGGCGATGTATTGCAGCGACGCCGACTCCCCCGCCGAGGCGTTGACGACGACGGTATAGTCGAGCGCGCCGTGCGAGCGGAGCGTCTCCACGAGGCGGGCGACCGAGCTCGCCTTCTGCCCGATCGCGACATAGATGCAGACGACGTTCTTATCTTTCTGATTAAGGATGGCGTCGAGGGCGATGGCGGTCTTGCCCGTGCCCCTGTCGCCGATGATGAGCTCGCGCTGCCCCCTGCCGATGGGGAACATGCTGTCGATGGCAAGGATGCCCGTTTCTAAGGGCTTATTGACGGGCTGACGGTCGATGATCGGGGGCGCGGGCGCTTCGACGGGGCGGTAGCCTTCCGCCATGATCTCGCCCATGCCGTCGACGGGATCGCCGAGCGCCCCCACAACGCGCCCTAAAAAGCGCTCGCCGACGGGCATGCCCGCGCGGCGCTTGGTACGGCGGACGGCGCTCCCCTCCGAAACGGCGCTCTCGTCGCCGAAGAGGATGCAGCCCACGCTCTCGCGCTTTAAGTTGAGCACCATGCCGCGGATGCCCGCGGAAAAGAGCAAAATTTCACCGTATTCGGCGTGTTCGAGCCCGCTCACTTCGGCGATGCCGTCGCCCACCGAGAGCACGGTGCCGATCTCTTCGGCGATCGCCTTGGGCGTCCACTCGTCGAGGCGGGTGCGAAGGAGGGGGATGATATCCCCGCTCTCGCCGATCGCCTGCATGAGAGCGTCTTTGAGCTGGCGGAACCTGCCGCTCAGGCTCCAATCGAAGACCTCCGCCCCCACTTCGAGGCGGAAGCCGCCCGGATACGCCTTGCTCTCGCGGTATTCGAGCGTGAACTCTTCGTGATAGCGCTCCTTCAGAAAGGCCAAAAAGCGCTCCTCCTGCTCCTTTGTGGGCGGAAGGGCGGCGTAGAGATAGGCGGTGCGGCTCATGCGCGGGGCTCCTCATGCTTATCGTCGGCGGCGTTGAGGAACTGATCGTACGCTTCCTGCGCCGTCTCTTTCAGGACGAGCTTTTCCGTCGCGTCCGAAACGAGCGCGGAAATTTCCCGCCGCGCCGCGCGCAGGGCGTGCCGCTTTTCGTCGGCTGCCTTTTTGCGTGCTTCCGCAAGGATGGCGTCCGCCTCCTCTTCGGCGGCGCTCTTTCTCATCTGTTCGTAATGGTCGAGCTCCTTCTTTGCCGCCGCGCGCTTTTCTTCGATCTCGCGATCGCACGAAGAGAGCTTTTCTTCGTACTCCGCGCGCGCCGCGTCCGCCTTTTTGGACTTTTCTTCGGCGTCTTTGTCCATCTTCTCGTAGTGCTCCCTGCGCTTTTGCATGAACGCCTTGACAGGCTTATACAAAAGAAGGTACAGCCCCGCAAAGAGGATGACGAAATTGAGAAGGTGCAGCAAGATCTGCTGCCAATCGATGTTGAGCGGCACTGCCGCGATGTTGTACAGCATGGCTGCCCTCCCGTTACAGGACGAAGATGATGAGGATGGCGACGATGAGGGCGTAGATGATCGCCGTCTCGATGAAGACGAGGCCGAGCATCAGAGAAGAACGGATCTTGCCCTCCGCTTCGGGCTGGCGCGCCGTTGCTTCGCTCGTCTTGGCGACGGCAATACCCATGCCGACGGCGCCCGCCGCAGCCGCAAGCCCGACCGCGATGCCCGCGCCGATCGCCTTGGCGCCGATGGAACTATCCTCCGCCTCTTCCGCCGTCTCTTCGGCGGGCTGCGTTTCATCGACCGTCTCCCCTGCCGCTTCTTCGGCGGATACGACGAGAACGGGATCCGTGAACGCGGGCTCGTTCGCGTTCATCGCAAAGCCCGTGATAAGGAGCGCCGCAGAAAGGAGCGCAAAGACGATGCAGACTGCAAAGACGATCTTTTTCATAGAAGTGAGCTGTTTCATTTGAATGTGACCTCCGAAGGGACTTTCTTTTGTTTTTTGGTCTTGGGTTTGAGAACGGGCGGCTCGCTCACTTCGCCGTAGAAGAGCGCCGTGAGCATGGTGAGCACATACGTCTGGATGAGGGCGTGCAGGATGGTGAAGAGCACGCCCACGACGACGGGCAACACAAAGGAGAGCGCGAGATAGGAATAGACGAGCTCGGTGACGAGCAGCCCCGACAAAAGCGCGCCGAAGAGACGGAAGCTCATGGAGATGGGCAGGGAAAACTCTTTCAGCGTCCGCCCCACGCCGCGGAATCCGTTGGAAAGGATGCCGCCCGAAAGGATGACGAGATAGGAAAGACACCCCATCATGATCGCGCCGTTGATATCGGAAAGGGGCGCGGGCAGCGAAACGGAAGCCCCCGCCGCCGTCATCCACGGGATGCCGACGAGCTCAAACAGGGTGCCGATGCTGATGTACGCCCCCGCCGCAAAGAGGTATGCCCCCAAAAAGTTGTTGCGGTGCGGGCTGTTGGTCTTTGCGAGGTTTTCGAACATCCCCACCGCCTGCTCTAAAAGCAGCTGGAACTTACTTGGGATATAGGAAAACTTTGGGATGACAAAAATGCGCACGACCGCCGCGAAAATAAGCAAGATGCCCGTGACGACGAATGCCGAGAGGACGGCGGGATTGACGGCAAGCCCGAAGAAGCTTATTTTATCGCCCTCGTGCAGCACGGCGTCCTGCATCGTCTCGTTGACGGAGCCCGCCTTTTCGTAGAGCCCGTCCGTAAGGACGATGCCCGCAACGAGCGCCGCGATGACGGCGGCAGCGACAATGAGAAAGACCGCTGTCTTTTTTTTGCCCATAGTTCCTCCTTCCGCGGAACGCGCCAGAGGGCGCAGTCCCCGAAAATCGCCCTCTATTATAGCGCGGAGGGGGTATGCTGTCAAATGCATTGCGAAAGGAAACGCTTCCCGCGCCATCGTTTTTTGTGATATTTCTGTTAAAATTCCCTTATATGCGCGAATATATGCGCGAACCCGCGGCGAATTTTTCCCCGCCTTCCGCACAGCCCCCGCGCCACGCCTTTCCCCCTTGACACCCGCGCTCTCCTGTATTATAATGAAAACAACAAGATCCAAATGGAACTGTATGTGCGGCAGGGTACGAAATTGAGCAAGAACCTGCTTGCATCGGGAATAAAAATCATGAGGTTTGCTTGGTAATATGGAACAGCGGGAAATAGAATTTATTGCGGAACAAGAGTGGAAGCGGGAATTGGAATGGAGAGAGGATCCAAAGAACGCCAAGGGCATGCATTTTGCGGATAGACTTTTTCATGATTTGAATGAGCTCGGTTATGACATTCGATGGGGATTTGCCATGCAGCCCACGGTGTTTAATGGAGATAATAGGATCTTTCCCATCTGCAAAAAATATATTGAGGAGGCGGGGAATGATGAGGAATTAAAAAGATATGCTTCAATGGTTGTTTGGATACTCGCTCATAAACGTATGACTGTAGCGACAGAATTCTTGTTGCAACGTTATCGGGAAGCGCTGCATACGTCTGACGATAGAGAGTTGTTGAGTACTTATGCGCAAACGATAGCCAAAATTCAAGACAAAAGATATATCCATGAATACATGGCGCTTACGAAGCCGGAAGTGATTTGTTATACGTCCGCATATATTGTTCAATTATTGGGAAAACTTAAAGTTTACGAGGCGGAGGAGCAGTTAATAGACTTGGTTGATTTTCGATCGCCGGTTGAGTTGGGTTGGAGTGAAGAATCATTTTATTTCATCGGATTAAATCTTTTTGTTTCTGAATCTGCGATAAAAGCATTGGGGCTTCTGAAGTGCAAGAAGGCGATCCCCGTGATCGAGAAGTATTTGCACCCAGAGATATTGCCCGGGTTCTTTCCAAACGATAAGAGGAGGAAGTCTTATATCACAGAGTTTCGCAATCTTGCCCGCAAAACAATAGAGCGGATCAATCGTTAAATAAAAAAGACCGCCCGGTGTGAGGCGGTCTTTTTCGTTTTTTATGTACTTTTTACTGTTCCCAGGATTCGATGCGGTTGCCGTCTGCGTCGAAGAGCCAGGGCCCGACGATGCGCTCTTCCTTGCCCGCGGTGTCGATCTCGTAGATCATGCGCGCCGTCCAGAAACGCTGCTCCCCGTCCGTCGAGGCGCTCGCGACGAGCGATTTCCCCTGGTTGAGGTCGCCGATGTACATGCGCCTCTCCACCTGCATATCGGTGTAAGACTCCTGATATTCCACGGAAGAATACAGCTCGACCTGCACTTCGATGGTCCCCGGGAGGAAGGTGAACATGTTCTTGGCGACGGCGCGGACCTCCCCGTCCGAACCTTCGATGGTGAGCTTGAGATAGGCAAAGAGCGCGCGGCCTTCCTCTTCCGCCGTATAGACGGCTTGCGTTCCCTCCGCTTCCGCGGCATCCGCCGCAAGCGCCTTTGCGGGCAGCATCGCCCCCGTAGCCGCCGTCATGGCGCATGCGAGCGCACATACGGCAAACCCTTTCATTTTTCCTTTCATAACAGCCTCCTTGTTTTGCGGGAGATCCCCGATTGATCCTGTCACAAGCATATCACGCTGCTACCCGTTCGTCAAGGGGCGGAACATGTCGAATTTTAGGAACATTTGCCGAAAACCCGCCCGATCTCGCGCAGGATGTCCTCGTCGGCAGGGCAG
This sequence comes from uncultured Clostridia bacterium, assembly GCA_900548845.1. Lineage (GTDB taxonomy): Bacteria > Bacillota > Clostridia > Christensenellales > Borkfalkiaceae > Gallimonas. The sequence continues at coordinate 18,543 of URMI01000001.1, forward strand.
AATGCATACTCTCCCCGCTCGGAGGGCGCGATCCAGCGTGCATCCTCGTGCTCGAACAGCTGCAGCTCACCCGCAGTGATCTCGGCATGATACAGCGTCAGATGCACGGTAAGGTCGAGATAAGCGTGCGTCACGTCCATAAATTTTTCCCCGACGCGCACCTTTACACCGAGTTCTTCGCGGCACTCCCGCATGAGAGCCTCTTCGGGCGTTTCGCCCGCTTCCACTTTGCCGCCGACGAACTCCCACAAATGCGCCCGCGCCTTACCCTCGGGCCGTTTACAGATCAAAAACTTCCCTTTGCGCCAAATAAGCGCCGCCACCACTTCCGTCATATCCCGCTCCTCAGGGCAGTCGCCCGCAGTCTTTGTATTATGGCTATTATAACACACTCTCCCCAAATTGACAAATTAAAACAGCGGACGCCGTCCGGCGTCCGCAATATAGGGAGAAGTATGAAGAAGTTAAGTTATATTACTTTTTGCGGCGGACGAGCACCCACACGAGCACGCCGACAACGATGAGGGCAGCCACACAGCCGACGACGATCCAGACGATCGGCGTCTCGGAATCGGGCTCGGGCTCGGGTTCCGGTTCGGGTTCCGGTTCGGGCTCGGGTTCCGGTTCGGGCTCGGGCTCGGGTTCGGGCTCGGGTTCCGGCTCGGGCGTGGGTTCCTCGGCTGCCGTCAGCTCAAAGGAAGCGACGGTACCCGATACTTCGAAGGCGGCAAGGAGATAGACCCCCTCTCCGTTCTCAACGACCGCAAGCCCTTCGGGTGCGACGTCGCCCTCGGTGGCGCCGTTGAAATCGCGCGTGTTGATATAGTTGACGTATGCGACGGAAGAAGGATCGGTGATATCGTAGACCATGATGCCGCCGATGCGCTCGAGGGCGATGAAGGCATATGATCTGCCTGCGACCGCCGCCACCGTGACCGCTTCGGGCTCGATACCCTTCTTGGCAGAACGGCTCTCGAGTTCGATATCGTCGTTGGAGACGTTATAATACGCGGGAAGATATTCGTATGTTTTGCTCTCAAAGTCGTTGGCACTATCGAAGACGAGGTTGAGCCCCGTCTCCGTCACCTCGAAGAGGCTGAAGGAACGCGCGCCGTAGAGATAGTTGCCCTCGCCGATGCCCGCCTTGACCGAGTTGTCGAGCACGCGCACCTTTTCGGCGGTCACGCTGCCGTCCGCGGAGGTGAGATCGCGCTTGATCTCGTCGCAGAACTCCCCCCACTCGCGGGCGTCGCCCTCGTTGGCGGTGAGAAGGTACGTCCTGCCGTCCGCTTCGTAGAGGGAAATGCCGTCGGGCATGTAGACGCCGTAAGTGTTTTCATAGGTTTTAGGAAGATACTTGCCGTCCGAATCGTCGAGATCGACGGCGTTCTCTTCCTTGCCGTAGTCCTTGAAGCCGAGCGGGAAAATATCGGTGAACTCGCCCGATGCAATGTCGAGCACGGCGACGGCGTTGGCCTCCTGCAGGGCAACGTAAGCGGTCGTACCGGAGGCGGCGATGTACTCGGGCTCCAGATCGAGCGCGGCGGAGACGATCTCACCGTCCACCTTATTGAACACGACGCCCTCTTTTGCAAGCTCTGCGGCGTCGAAGCCCGCAAACCCTGCCACTTTGACGGTATCCGTCTCGGTGTCGACGACGGTGACGCTGCCCGCAGGATCGACGGCGCTTTCGCCGTACCCCTCGCGCGGCTCGCCCTCATCCGCCGTGAGGATATATCTTCCGTCGGCGGCAAAGACGATCATATCGGGCTGCACGCCCGTTTCATAGACAGCGACGATCTCGTTGTCGTAGTTGAGCACAGCGATACGGCCGCTTTTGGTGTAATCGGCATCCTGCAGTGCCACGGCGATGCGGTCGTGAACGGGATCGACGGCAACGCTCGTCATATCGCCGTAGATAAAGGAAGCGTCCTCTTCCTGCATGAGCGCCTTGACATCGAGTTTTTCCGCCGTGCCGAAGCTGCCGTCTGCGTTGACGGAGAAGACGTTGAGGATGGACTCCTGTCCGTTGACGACGTACGCCTTGCCGTTGTCGGCGTTGTAGGAGACGATCTCGGCGACGCCGCCGTCCGCATTGGCTTCGCCCAGCTTGATGCCGCCCGCCTTCTTCAGGGTGAGCGCGGCGTCCTTTTCGAAGCTGTCTTCCTTCACTTCATATGCCGTCTGACGGGTGACGCTTTCGCCCTTGCTGTTGAGGACAGGCTTGTCTTCGGGCATCACTTCCGAATAATCAAGGTCCTCCGCATCGGCGGCGTTGTCGTCGGTATCCGCGAAGTTTACGCGGCGCACCGCCTTTTTCTTGGACTGGACGTCCTCGTAAGCGCCCTCATAGACGGGCGGGACCTGTGCATCCTCGGCATCGTTCCCCTGCACGGCGAGCACATCGACATAGCCCTCGGGTCTGTTCTCGTCGGTAACGGCGCCCGCAAAGGCGTCGGTGAGCGTGACGGCGCGGTCGAAAAGCGCCACCGCAACGCCCTTGTTGTGCAGCTGCACATCCCACTCCATATCCCCTTCCGGGACGAGGAGCGCACCCGCGGAGACTTGGTCCGTCTGCCCGCAGCGCACGAGATAGTGCCCCTTGGCGGCGATGCTGCCTTCAAGCATAAGGGACAGCCATTCTTCATTGTGCTTGCCGTCCGCGCTCGAGCGGTAGGAAAGCTGCCAGCCCGCGAGGGAGACTGCCTCTTCTGCGGGGTTGTAAAGTTCGATGAAGCTGTGGCTGACGACCTCCGCATCGTCCGAAGCGCCGAACACCTGACCCACGACGACGTGGGGAACTGAGACATCGTAGCTGCCGTCCTCGGCATAGGGCGTACCCGTAAGCGTCTCCGCCCCGGCGATCGCGGGGAATGCCGTGCCGCATACCGAGAAGCAGAGCGCTGCGCCCATCGCTGCGGCGGCGATCCGTTTTGCCTTTTTCATATTGTATTCTCCTATAACTTGATGGCATCAGCATAGCAAAAAGTTTTATAAATCCTCCCCCGCTTTTGTAATAAAAATGTAATAAACGAACATCGGGGCAAGAAAAAAACGTGCAAGCAAGAAAAATGACGAAATTTGGCGAATGATTTGACATCCCCTATCTAATGTGGTATAGTAGTTGTATCTTCACGAAGGGAAACGATATGAAGGCACTCGAAGAAAAGATCGTAAAAGAAGGCACCGTTCTCCCCGGGAACGTCCTCAAAGTCGGGAGCTTTTTGAACCAGCAGATGGATTCCGACTTCATCATGGAGATCGGCAAAGAGATCGCCCGCCTTTACGAAGGCACGAATGTTACCCGCATCCTCACCATCGAATCTTCGGGCATCGCGCTCGCCGTCGCGGCGGGCATCGCCATGCACGTCCCCACCGTGTTTGCAAAGAAGCATAAAAGCGCCAATATGCCCAAATCGGTATACACGGCGCCCGTTTATTCCTTCACGCATCACGAAACGTATGAGATCGCCGTCGCAAGGGAATACCTTCCTGCGGGCGAAAAGGTGCTCATCGTCGACGATTTCCTCGCCAACGGCAACGCCGTGCGCGGGCTCATGCACATCATCAAAGAGGCGGGGGCGGAGCTCGTCGGCTGCGCCATCGCCATCGAAAAGGGATTCCAGGAAGCAGGCGACCAGCTGAGAAAAGAGGGCGTCCGCATCGATTCCCTTGCCATCATCGACAGATC
>URMI01000002.1 GCA_900548845.1 uncultured Clostridia bacterium
GAGCCAATAGCCCGCCGTCCTGAACATGCGTCCGATGCGCGCGGCACGCCACCCCCTTTGCCTTCCCAGATCACTCATGCCTTGCCCCCGCTCTTTCTCACACGTCATTTCCGCCCGACTTTTTGATCTGCTTGTAGACCTGATCCAACCCCGTCGCCGAAAGGCCCGAAGCAAGCCCCAATAAGACTGCCGAGAGCACATTGTCCGCAGGCATCGCCTCGGGCACGAGAAAATACGCCGCCACGCCGAGCGCGATCCCCAAAACGCCCGCCCACACGGGGATGAGGCTCGTCCACACGGCGGACTTTTCCGCCATCAGCTGCTTATAGACCGCCATCACGCCATAGACGATCGCCGCGATCACAGGCACCGTCACCACTTCCAAAGCATTCTCCATTGTTTCCTCCCTTATTTTGCCGCGAACTTCCGAAAGCGGCGCTCAGGCGACGTGCTCCACGCCGCTCTCTTCCAAAAATGCCCGCATCTCGTGCTTGACGCGCTGTTCATAGGCAAGCGCCTTGTCCGTTTCCCCGTTCGCGTGCCCGTTTTTGAGCGCGGTCGCCGTCGCCTCACCGAGGCTCATCGCAGCCAACGTGCCTCTGATCTGCAGAAGTTCGAGCTTTCGCCTGTCCGCATCCCGCCGCTTCTCTTCCTCGATGCGCCGTCTTTCCCTGCGCTCGAGCCGCTTCATGCACACGGAGACGACCGCCGAGACAAGGACGGACGGGATGCCCGCCGCCAACAATAGTTCCCACATACTTCCCCCCATCGGGCACTCAGCCCGCTTTTCCTCTATTGTAGCATATAAGCGGGCAAAACGCACCCTCAACTGCCAAATTTTTCCTGATTTTTCCCGAATGCTTGAAATCATCCCCGAAACGTGCTATCATGGAAAAGAGCGCTGCCGCACGATCGGCAAAACGCGCTTGCAAACCGTTTGAAAAGGAGGAGAGGATGAAGCGGCTTATCGCCTTTTTCAAAGAACCGCCCGCGTGGTTCGCCCTTTTATGGGCGCTTCTGACGGGCGGCATGATCGTGCTCTCGGCGACAGTATCCTCCTCGGGGGCAAAAGAGGAGCCCTTCGCCGCCGTCCTCTACGGCTTTACGGCGCTCTCTCTTTCCTACTCGATCTACGCCATAGTGCGCTGGGTGCCGAAGGTGAAGCTCGCCGCCAAGACGCGCCTTTCCCGCAACAAATACGCGGGCACCTTCCTTGCGAGCTACACGGTGCGCACCGTCGTCTATTCCTCGCTTTCGACGCTCCTCGACTTTGCCTACGTCGTCGTCAACGGCGTCACGGCGATCCGCTATCATTCTGTTTGGTACTACGCCCTCGCCGCGTACTACTTCGCGCTCATGGTCATCCGCCTCTTCGTCATCCTCTGCGCGGGGCAGGGGCTGAAAAAATACGGCAGCGAAAGCCGCGCCTTCGACGAACGCAAACTCAACATCTATCTGATAAGCGGCGTTGCACTGCTGCTCCTTGAAGCTTCGCTCTCGGGCGTCATCACGCTCATGATCGCACTGCCCAAAGAGACGCAGACGGGCTTTGTTCTTGCGATCGCGAACGCCGCCTATACCTTCACGCGGGTCATCCTCGCCATCGTCAATAAAGTAAAGTCGGGGAAGCGGCAGGAGCCCGTCACGCAGGCGCTCCGCAACCTCAATCTGACGGATGCGCTCGTCTCCCTCTTTTCGCTTCAAATCACGCTCTCTGCGGCGGTCGGCGGCGACCTTCCCCTGCAAATGAACGGGCTCGTCGGGTTTGCGGTGTGCTTCTTCACCGCCTGCCTCGGCATCTACATGATCTTCGACGGCGTGCGCCGAAAAAAGAAAGTTGGGCGCCTTGCCGCCTCTTCCGCTCGATCAGCCGAGCCATCAGCCCCCGAAGACGCCCTCTCTCATCCCGAGAAAAGCAAAAAGTAAAAGGACTTCCGCGGAAGTCCTTTTTTATTTCGATATTGTTCTAAATACCAGCCCTAATTTTCGTGCTCTTATTTCGAATTTCGTCTAAAAGGTATCGGCAACATGCATGAACGCGTCTTTGAGCGGCGACTTGGGGATGAGATTTTCGATCTCCTCCACCGTGCGGGGTGCAGAGCGCGGAAGCCCGTCGAGCTCCTCTTCGGGCGCATACCAGGAGATACGACCCGATGCCGTCACGGAGAACACGCCGCCCGTCTTCCCCCTTCCCGCGTCGCTTGCAAGGAAGGCGAGGAAGGGCGCAAGATTTCTGGCGTCGCCGTGGTCGGCTTCCACCTCTTTGCGCTTTTCTTCGGGCATATGGAACCCCTCCCCCATCGCTTTTTCCAGCGTGAGGAGCGTCTTCGTAAAGCCGGAGACGTGCCCCGGGGACGCCGCCTGCGGGCAGATGGCATTGACGTTGATGTTGTAGTGGAAAAGTTCTGCGGCGCAGGAGCGGGTGAGCCCCACGAGCCCCGCGTTGGACGCGCTGTAAGCGGCGGCATTCACCATGCCTACCCACGCATCGGAGGCGACGTTGATGAAGCTCCCGCCGCCCTGCTCGATCATATACGGCACGGCAAGGCGCATGGTATTGAACGCGCCCTTTAATTTGACGACGGTCTGCCTGTCCCAATCGCTCTCGGAAAGCAGCATGAGCCCGCCCGCCTGCGTGATCGCGGCGTTATTGACGACGATATCGATGCGCCCGTACTTTTGTACGATATGATCGATCATCTCTTTCACGGCGGCGTAGTCGGAGACATCGCAAAAATACGCCTCGGCTTTGCCGCCTTTCTTTCGGATGGCCTCAGCAGCCGTCTCCGCATCGCCGCTCATTGCAAGGAATTGCTCCCTCGCCTCGCCCGTGAGATATTCGGGTACCGCAGTATTCTGCTTCTTCTTGCGGTTGTTGGTGATGACAACGGCGCCCTCTTCGGCAAAGAACTCGGCAATGCCCCGGCCGACGCCCTGCCCGGAGCCCGTAACGAGCGCCACCTTTCCCTGTAAACTGTTCATATTTTCCTCCTCAAGGTAATTTTGCATATTCCTCATCGGAAACGTGCTCAAAGGTCAGCGTGGAATCTTCGGGGCAGTTGGCAACAAACCCCAGCTGCGCCATATAGCTGTCCTTTGCGGCACCGTGCCAATGTTTGACGCCCGGCTCCACGACGACATAGTCGCCTGCGTGCAGTTCGCGCGGCGCTTTCCCCTCCTCCTGATACCATCCCCTCCCGTAGGTGACAAGGAGCACCTGCAGCCCGGGGTGCGCGTGCCAGCTGTTGCGGGAACCCGGCGTATAGGTCACATTGCCCAACGGGCAGTTGAGCTTGCTCTCATGCGGGATGAACATAAAGTGATACACGTCCCCGCCCGTAAACGACTTCTGCCCTTTTTCGGGCGTCTTTTCCCCCACGGGGAACAAGAAGTGAATGCCGTCCAATTCTCTCGATTCGTTCATAGTTCCTCCACCGTACAGTACGGTACTGTTTTTCTCTATCATAGCGCAGATCAAAAGAACAATCTTGCAGAATATTTCCCCTCTTGGTAAATTATTTACCTTTTTTGTGAGGCGGCAACACCAACGAAAATCTTCTCATTTTATGCCCGAACGAGCCCTCATCCCCTTGACTTTTTTTCGCGTTCGCGCTATAAAAATAGGGATAAGACCGATACTCCCGAAAAAGGAAGAAAGAGCATATATGCACCTGAATGAAGCACAAAAGGACAAGGACTATATCGTCAAAAGCATCGGCCTGCCCTTTGAAACGGAGCGCCGTCTGCAGGCACTCGGCATGACGGACGACACCCCCATCCGCGTTGTCAACCGCAAAGGGAAGGGCATCCTCGTCGTCAAACTCCGCGGAACGCGCTTTGCGTTCGGCTACAACATCACGAAGAACATCGAAGTCGAGGAGGCGCCCGATGAACAGCAGCAATGAAATGACCATCGGCTTCATCGGCAACCCCAACTGCGGCAAGACGACGCTCTTCAACGCCTATACGGGCGCCAACCTCAAGGTCGCCAACTGGCCGGGGGTCACCGTCGAGAAGGTCTCGGGCGCCATCAAAGAACACAACGAGACCATCCATCTCGTCGATCTTCCCGGCACTTACAGCCTCACTTCCTACACGATGGAAGAGACCGTCTCCCGTCAGTTCATTTTAAGCGACGAGGTGGACGTCATCATCAACGTCGTCGACGCCTCCGCCTTAGAGCGCAGCCTCTATCTCACGCTGCAGCTTTTGGAGCTCGGCAAACCCGTCGTCATGGCTCTCAACATGATGGATATCGTTCAAAAGCGCGGCATGGAGATCGACATGCACCGCCTCCCGGAGATGCTCGGCATCCCCGTCATCCCCGTGACGGCAAGAAAGCGGCAGGGGCTCGACTCCCTCCTCCACGCCGCCATCCACCACAAAGACAGCGCGGGGCCCGACAATCTCGTCCACGACCACAAGACCCCCTCCCATCACATCCACGACCACCACGCGGAATACACGATGGTCTATTCGGATGCCATCGAGGACAAGATCGACGCCATTATCTGTGAGCTCAACAAAAAGTACCCCGATACCCCTAACAAACGCTGGCACGCCATCAAGCTTTTGGAAGGCGACAAGGAGATCTCGGAAAAATACCCCGTCGAACTTCCTTCCGTCCTCGACAGAAGCTACGAAGCGGACATCATCAATCAGAAATACGACTTCATCGACGAGATCATCCATGAAGTCATGATCCACAAGCAGCGGCAGGACGTCTTCACCGATAAGCTCGACCGCGCCTTCACGCACAAGGTGTGGGGCATCCCCATCTTCCTCGGCATCATGGCGCTCGTCTTCTTCCTCACCTTCTATGTGGGTGATGCGATCAAAGCGCTCTTTGAGCTGGGGCTCGGCTGGCTTTCGGATACGGCGCAGTCGGGGCTCACCTCCGTCGGCGCGCACCCCATCCTCGTCTCCCTCCTCGTCGACGGCATCATCGGCGGCGTCGGGACCATCCTCACCTTCCTGCCCAACATCTTTATCCTCTTCCTCGCGCTCGCCTTCCTCGAAGACAGCGGCTACATGGCGCGCGTTGCCTACGTCATGGAGGGCGTCATGAGCAAGCTCGGGCTCTCGGGCAAGGCGTTCATCCCCATGCTCCTGGGCTTCGGCTGCACGGTGCCCGCCATCATGGCGTCCCGCGCACTCGAAAGCAGGCGCGACCGCTTCAAGGTGATGCTCGTCACCCCCTTCATGAGCTGCAACGCCCGCCTCACCATCTACATCCTCTTCTCGGAGATGTTCTTCGGGGCATATGCGATGCTCGCCGCCTTCTCGATGTATCTCATCGGCATCGTCGTGGCGATCGCCGTCTCCGCCGTCACCCACCTCATCGACAAAAAGAAGACGGTCAACTATCTCATCATCGAACTGCCCGAATACAAGATGCCCGACGCGCGCACCGTCGCCATCTATGTGTGGGAGAAGGTCAAGGACTATCTCGTGAAAGCGGGCACGACCATCTTCATTGCGACCATCCTCATCTGGGCGCTCCTCAATTTCGGCCCCACGGGCTTTGTGGAGGATATGAGCGGGAGCTTTGCCGCCTATGTGGGAAAATTCCTCGTGCCTGTCTTTATCCCGGTCGGGCTCGGGTTCTGGCAGATCGTCGTCGCCCTCATTGCGGGCATCTCCGCAAAGGAGCTCGTCGTTTCGAGCTGCGCCATCCTCTTCGGCATCGTCAATGCGAGCTCGCCCGAGGGCATGGAAGCCTTTTCGGCGGCGCTCGGCGCTATCGGCTTCACCTCCCTCAACGCCTTCTGCTTGATGGTGTTCTGCGTCCTCTATATCCCCTGCGCGGCGACCATCGCGACCATCCACAAGGAATCGAGAAGCTGGGGCTGGACGTGCTTTTCTCTCTTCTTCACCCTCCTCGTCGCCTGGGTCGTGACCTTCGTCGTCTATCAGGTCGGGCTTCTCATCGTATAAGGAGCACACCATGCGGCAGCTATTTTCAAGCGCACAACTTCAAGCCGCCGAGCTGACGGGAGCGGGACTTGCAGTCACCCTCGTGATTGCGGCGATCATCCTCGCGGCAGCCGTCTTTGCCGTCATTTCCATCGTGAAACGGCGTCATAAGAAAGGCGGATGCCACGGCTGCGGCGGAAGCTGCCCCTCCTGCGGCATGAGCTGCCCCGTCAAGCTAAAACCCCGCAGCGAAGACACAGACGGGAGAACAGACAAAGACAAATGATCCCCGCTTTTATCCCGAATAAAAACAGAAACCCCGCGTTCGGCGGGGTTTTTCATTACCCAAAAAGCGGGCGAAAGAAGAGATTTGTTTCCGTTATCGGCAAAAATACCGTCACATTTCCAATCAGCCCTCTTGCAATTTTGCCGATAGCGTGATATACTGATAGACGAGGTACTCGTATGAAATATGTATCGGTGGCAGAAACAGCGAAAAAATGGAAGATCTCGGAGCGCAGCGTCCGCAACTACTGCGCCTCAGGCAGGATCGACGGCGCGTTTTTAACGGGAAAGACTTGGAATATCCCCGAAGACGCGCAAAAGCCCGAAAGAGCGAATCACAAGCCCTCGTTGCCGCCAACTCTTTTGGAAAGGCTTTCGGCAGAAAGACGCGCAAAAATTTCGGGCGGCATCTATCATAAAGTCCAGATCGAATTCACATACAATTCCAATCATATCGAAGGAAGCCGTTTGACGCACGACCAGACCCGCTATATCTTTGAAACGAATACGATCGGGATCGGCGGCGGCTCGGTGAAAGTAGACGACATCGTAGAAACAGCCAATCATTTCAGGTGCATCGATCTGATCATCGAAAACGCTAAAAGACCCATTTCAGAAGCATACATCAAGGAACTTCACCGCACTTTGAAGAACGGGACAACGGATGCAAGGCAGGATTGGTTCGCCGTTGGCGATTACAAGCGGCTGCCGAATACCGTCGGAAATATGGATACGACGCTTCCCGAAGACGTGCCGCAAAAAATACAGGAGCTGCTCTTTGAATACAACGCAAAGAAAGAAAAGACGTTTGACGACCTTTTGGACTTTCACTACAAATTCGAATGTATCCACCCCTTTCAGGACGGCAACGGGCGTGTCGGAAGACTTCTCCTATTCAAAGACTGCTTGAAACATGACATCGTGCCGTTCATCATCGATGAAGAACTGAAACTGTTCTACTATCGCGGCTTGAAAGAATGGAACCATGAGCGCGGTTACCTGCGCGACACCTGCCTGACCGCACAGGATAAATTCAAGCGCTATCTTGATTATTTTAAGGTGCCGTATTGAAAATACACATCCATACAACACACGCTCACGCCAAAAGCAAAGGAGAGAGATGATCTTCGCCGCATAAAGTTGTCGTCATCCCCCTCTTTTTTTAGCGGCTCGATGGCTTCGCAGCCGCAAGCGACTGCGAAGCGCGAACCGACAGCCGGGAGAACAACGCCGCTCTCCCCAATTTTTGCGGCGGCTGTGGTTCGAACCCTGCTCACGCCAAAAATAAAAGGGCGCGCTGCGCCCTTTTATTTTTGGCGGAAGGAGAGGGATTCGAACCCCCGGAGGCTTTCACCTCAACGGTTTTCAAGACCGCCGCGATCGACCGCTCCGCCATCCTTCCGTATCGGCCGCCTCAAATGGCAGCCGTTTTTTGTTGTTTTCAGGCGCTTTCTCGCCTATTCTTCGGCAGCGCCCACTTACAAATTATGTTCTCAAGCGGCGCCCCACATTCAGAGCACGCTCCTAAACGGCGTCCCTCATGCAAAACTCCGTTCTCAAGCGGCGCCCCGCTTTCAGAGCCCGTTCAAGCGCCGTTCTCAACGGTGTGCGCCGAGGAAGAAGAGCGCCAAAGTGCCCGCGCCCGAGTGCGTGCCGATGACGTTCCCGACGTAGTTATACTTGATCTCATGCCCCGGGAAATTGGCTTTCAAAAGAGAGATGAGATAGTTCACGTCCTCGATGCAGTCGCCGTGGCTGATGAAGATGGGATCGTGCTCGCCCATCGTCTGCAGCTCCTTCATGTGGTCGACGAGCGCCGAGATGGACTTCTTTCTGCCCATCGCCTTGCCGATGGCGATGAGGTGCCCCTCGTGGTCGACATGCAGCACGGGTTTGATGTTGAGCATGGTGCCGACGACCGCCGTCGCCGCCGAGACCCTTCCGCCGCGCTTTAAGTGGAACAAATTGTCCACCGTAAAGAAGTGGCAGATGTGCTGCTTCAGGTTTTCCGCGTAGTCGCGCGCCTCTTTCAAAGCGACGCCCTCGTCCGCCTTTTTGACGACATAATCGACGAACAAGCCCTCGCCCATGGAAGCGCACAGCGAGTCGACGACTTCGACATGGCGGTAAGGATAGTCTTCCATGAGATCGCGCGCGGCGATCTTGAAGCTGTTGGCAGTCCCCGAAAGCCCCGAAGAGAAGGCAAGGACGAGCACGTCCTTCCCCTCTTTCAGAAGGGGCTCGATGGTAAGGCGCGCTTGTTCGGGCGTCACCTGGAAGGTCGTGGGCATCGCGCCCGCACGCAGTTTGTCGTAAAAGACTTTGACGTCCATCTTGTTGCCGCTCTCGCCGCCGTAGATCACGCCGTCGAGGTTGAAGCCGAGGTCGACGCAGGCAATGTCATGTTCTTCAAAATATTCCGCGGGAAGATCGGAGGCGGAATCGGTCACGATCGCAAAATTTCTCATAATGATCTCCGTTGTATGGCTTTTCGGATGCGGCTTTTGGGGCATCCCCAAAGGGGGGCGCTCTTCTTTGCCTCACGCTATATTATACCAAAACCGCCGATTTCTGTCAACCGCGTGAGCGACCTCTCACTTGACGATGGTGAAATTTTTTACACGGTTTGCACGAAAGGTGATGCTCACTTCGGAGGAAGAGCGCCCTCTTCTGATCTCCATCGCGACATCCCCCTCCGTTTCGAAATATTCGCCCGCAACGCGGGAAAATTCGGCGATGCACGCCTCCCTCGTCACCTCGTTCATCTCTTCCTTGTCTGCATGCAGGATGCCCATCAGCCTTTCCTTGGTCACTTCGCTCCGCATAGATCCCCTCCTCAACGATTTTTCAGTCCGCGCATGAGCGCGCCCCAAAGCCCCGTGTACTTCCGTTCCCCTTCCTCCTGCGGTTTGCCTGTATAAAAGTTCGCGAGCAGCTTGAACGCCCGCACGCGGTCGGCAACGTTTTCCAAAAAGATCTTGTCCTCCTCGGGCACGATGGCGGTGAGCGGGATCCTGAGCGCCTTTGCGATCTCCTCGGGCGTCAAGATCTCCCCCCGCCGCACGAGATCGCCGCGCACCATGTTGACGACGAGCCCGATGCGGCTCAACCGGTACCCTTTGAGCATGTTCCCCACGCGGTCGGCGTCCCGCATCGCCGAAATGTGCGGCGTCGTGACGAGCAGCGCTTCCTCTGCACAGGCGACGGCGCGGTGAAAGCCTTCGTCGATGCCTGCGGGCGAATCGATGAGGATATAATCGAACTGCGGCGCGAGCGTATCCAGGATGAGCCGCACCGCCTGCGGGGAGACGTACCGTTCGGAGATGCGGTTGCTCGCCAGCGAATAGAGCGTCGGATAGCGGGGATGGCGCACGAGCGCCTGTTTGGGGCGGCACCTGCCTTCGATGGCGTCGATGACGTCGAAGCTTGCAAGGTTCTCGACGCCGAGCACCACGTCCACGTTGTTGAGCCCGAAGTCGAGATCGCAGACGACGACGCGGCATCCGTTCTTTGCGAGCTGTACCCCGAGGTTGGCGGTGACGGTCGTCTTGCCGACTCCCCCCTTCCCCGATGTGACCACGATCTTTCTTGCCATTGCTAACCCCCCGCGCGCACCGTTTTGCATAAGGATACAATAAATGAGAGGATATATTTCGGCACCTTTTGTCGAATCAACAAAAAAGAGCTCCCCTTTTTCGGGGGAACTCTCTCAGTTTTGAGAACATGCGGCGCAGCGCATGTCTGCATGAAGTCTTGAGGCACTTTTTACGCTCAGCCGCCGTTCCAAACGCGGTTCTTTTTGAACCATTCGGTGTCTTTTAAGACCGTCGAATTGTTGCTGCCCGTCACCGACCACTCTTTGCCGTCCGATTTGTAGGTGATAGTGCCGTTCATGGAGGCATAGTCCCAGCTCTCCTCCTCCCAGTCGACATTGGTCGCAAGCGTCGTCACATAGATCTTATCGGTGTACTTAGAAACGCGGTCGATCATCGCCTGCGTGGGGAAGGTGTTGTCGTTGTTCGTCGTGTACTCGGGCGAGCCCGCGCAGCAGCACACGCACACGATCTCGGGACGGATGACGGAGAGCAATTTTTCCGTCGAAGAAGTCTTGCTGCCGTGATGCCCGCCCTTAAAGAGCTTACACTGCGGCAGATCGTTGCTCTCGACGAGCGAAGCCTCTCCTTCCTCTTCGAGGTCGCCCGTGAAGAGGTAGTTATAATCCCCCTGCGTCAACAGCATGCAGACGGAATAGTTGTTCTCGTCCGAGGCGTGCTCTTCGTAAAACTTCTGATAGAGGAAGTTCATCGTCACGCCCTCGGCAAGGGTGTAGCTTCGGGAAGCCCCCTCCGTCTCGTTCCAGCATTCGAGGGCGGTGTAGTGCTCGGCGCCCGCCTCCACTTCCTTGTCGCGCTCTTCAAGATAGTCCTTGTAGATCGCAGAATCTTTGTTGGTCTTGGGGAAGTCGATGATGACCTCGCACTCAAAGCTTTCAAAGACGCCCGGGAACTCGTTCGTTCCCACGAAGGCGGCGATATGATCCTGATCGGCGTGCGTCGCAATCACGTATTCGAGCACGCCGTCCGTGCAGTACTCGGAAATGGCGGGGATGAGCGTCTCCGCCGAGCCCTTGCGCGAACCCGCGTCGATGAGCACTTCGGTGTCCCCGATCTTGATGAGCGTGCTGTCGCCCGTGTACTTGTTGCCGAGCTCCAGAAAGTTGATGCTGAGCTCGCCCGTCTCGATGGTGCCCGTCGCAGGCGGGGTATCGGGCTTTTGAAACAGCGCCTTAAAGTCATCCCAGCTCTTACCTTTGACGACAAACCAGTAAACGCTGAACACCGCCGCCGCGACGAGCACGATGACGAGGAGGACGGCGACCGCCCGCAAAAAGCGTTTTTGAGAAGCTTTCGATCTTCTTGCCATGATTTATCTTATGTGACCTATCCTATCTCAGTACTGAAAGCGCACAAAGCTCCAGCTCATGGGCGCAAGCGTCAGGGAAACGAGCGAGCCGTCCTTGACATTCGGCAGATCGAGCTCCTCGGGCTTCACCGTATCGGGGTGCTCGAAGCCGTTGGTGGCGTCGAGGTCGGGATTTACCATGCGCACATATTCCTTGGCTTTGAGATCGCCGAACGAGCGCAGTTCAAGCTCCACTTCGCGCGTTTCCTGGCTGTAATTGCAGAGGGAAACGCACACTTCGCGCTTTGCCTCATCGTGCGTGACGGCTTCGTTGATGGTCCGCGCCGTGCCGTACATGTTTTCGAAGGTGTCGCTGTCGGAGAAGGTGCGCACCGTCGCGCCCGACGCGTTGCCCGCGAGATAGCGGAAGGGATAGAAGGACGCCTGTTTGAAGGTGCCGCCGCCCTTCTTCGTCATGATGGGCGCGATGACGTTGACGAGCTGCGCAAGGCATCCGATCTTCACGACGTCGCAGTTGTTAAGGAGGGTATTCATGAGGCCCGCAAAGACGAGCGCGTCGCGGAAGGTATAGACGTCTTCGAGAAGGTGCGGCGCCTTCTTCCAAAGCGGCTCGGTGCGGGGCGCGTCCACCGTCCAGATGTTCCACTCGTCGAAGCTGATCTTCAAATGCCGTTTGGAGCGCACTTTGGCGCGCACATATTCGATGGTCGCCTTCAGCGTGCCGATATACTCGTTCATGTCGTCGGCAGAACCCAAGAAGTCCTCCAACGGGCGCTTCCTCGTCTCGTCGTACTGATAATAGCGGTGCATGGAAAGATAATCGACCGCCTCATAGGTATGTTCGAGGACAACGCGGTCCCATTCGGGGAAGGTCTTCATCTCGTGGTTGGAGGAGCCCGAGACGATGAGCTTCAAGTCGTGCGGCGCGTTCTTTTCGTATTCGCCGTTCGTCCAGCGCATGACTTTGGCGGCTTCGAGCGCCTTCTTGCCGTACTCATCGGCCGAGAGGTGCCCTGTCTGCCAGGGACCGTCCATCTCGTTGCCGATGCACCAATATTTGACGTTATACGGCTCTTCCGCCCCGTTTTCACGACGCAGATCGGAGATGGCCGTGCCGCCCGCGTGATTGCAGTATTCGACGAGGTGCGCCGCATCGAGGATGGTGCCCGTGCCCATATTCACCGCCATCATGGGCGTGATGCCCGTCTTTTTGCACCACTTCATGAACTCATCGGTGCCGAACTCGTTGGTCTCCGTCGTGAGCCATGCAAGATCGAGGCGGGGGGGCCGCTTCTCGCGGGGGCCGATGCCGTCCCGCCAGTCGTACCCCGAAAGGAAGTTGCCGCCCGGATAGCGCACGATGGGCACATTCAGCTCGCGGATGAGCCCGATGACGTCCTCGCGGAAGCCGTTTTCGTCCGCCGTGGGATGCCCGGGCTCATAGATGCCCTCGTACACCGCGCGCCCCAGATGCTCGATGAATGAGCCGAAGAGGTTGCGGTCGATCTCGCCCACCCGAAGGTTGGCATCTGCAAAAATTTTCGTTTTCATCATTTCCTCCCTGAAAGAAAACTATATGGTTCAAATTAAAATACGCCTATCCCGTCGTAACGCCGTAGTTTCGAGCAAGACGAGAAGAGCGCGCAAAGAAGTCCATCCTGACGTCAAAGTTGCAAGCAAGACGCGAAGTGCGAGGAAAACCCGAAGGAGTTTACAAAATAGTAAATGACTGAGGGTTGCCGCAGCAGGACAAAGTATTGCGCCGCAAATTTGGCGTCAGAGCAGCCCGAACATGGCGGCGATATTTACTGTAGCTTCGTTTATATTGTGCAGGAACTTATTCACCGCATTCTGAAGGGAAGGCAGATCGCTGTCCGACTCGGCGGTCTTCAAGACCTGAACGAGCATATCAAAATTCGAATAAATGACGTTCGCTTCCACGTCGATGGTCTGCATGGCAACATCCTCGCTGCCGTGCTGCAAGCGGTACATTTCCTTGATGATGCGGTTCATCGAAGGGAGCTTATCAAGATCGCTCGTCTTGAAAATATCGACAATGACGCGGCTCAGCTCGATGAGCTGCTTCGCAAAATCTATCGTCACCTGAGATGCCTGTTCTTCCATTATAATTTCACTCCGTTGTATTTCAAAAGTTCGCGCGCGGACTGCACGCTGTCGACGCCCTCGGCGTTCTTGATGGGCGCAAATTCGCGCTCTCGCACCGCTTCGAAGGGCAGGCAGCTCTTCATGAGCCGCACCCAATCGACGACGAGCGTTTCGTACTTATAGCCGTTCTCCGTTTCGGGGCGGATAAGCTCCGAGCCGTTCCAATAGGGGATCTTCTTTTTCGCCCTGTGGACGGGGATGGCGGTACGCGAAGCCTGTTCGATCGCTTTTAAGCGGAAGAGATAGTTGAGGGTGACCCCGAAGGAATAGACGAGCTCCCCCCTTTCATCGCGCGCGTTTGCCATCGCTGCGGGCAGATCGTAGTATTCCACGACGTCGGGAAGGCTCCCCCGCCTGCAAAGCACGCCGACGCGCTCCTCGGGCGCGCACTTTTTCACAAACTTCGCCCCGCAGTTTACGCCCGATAAAAGCGTCGCCCCCACAAAGACGGGATCTGCAATGCGCTGCAGGACGTTGTCGACAGAAAAGACGTTGATCCACTCCACGCCGCTTTGTTTCGCCTCCTCCATGAGCCCCGCCCGCCGAAGAGAGGAAAAACAGCCGCCGTTGCCGTTGGGCGAGAGCGCGAGCGCGCCCCTCCCTTCGAGCAGCAGCCTGCCCTCAAAGTCGGTCGCGGGCGCCATGTCCTGCAAGAAGAAGCGCACTTTTTCTTCGGGATAGCCGAAACAGCCGTGCTCCTTCAAAAAGGCGCGCGTCATACGGTCGGTCTTGTCGCTCGTCATGATATAGAGCGGTACATACGCCCCGCACGCGGTGCACACCTCCAAAAGGTTGCGGATGAGGCATTCGTAGATATAGAGCGGGCGTGCAACGCCGATATCGAGCGTCCCCTTCGGCCCGTCAAAGCCGAGCCGCGTTCCCTGCCCGCCCGCGAGCATGAGCGCCGCCACTTTCCCATCATGAACGGCTTGCATCCCTGCCTTCGTAAATTCCTCGCGGCGGGAAGCGATCTCCTCTTTTTTCAGCCCTTCGATGGGTGCGATCTCCCCCTCGGGCGGCCGCACGCGCGCTTCCTCGGAAAAAATAGTCCAATCGACGCGCTCGAGCTCACAAAAAAACCGTTCTTGCTCCGCGCCGTCAAGCTCTCGGATATGGGCGAGGAGATGCTCCTGCCCGTTTGCGATCAGGAGCTGTTCCACACGTTCCTTTCGGTCCATAGCCCCTCCCGTCAAGTTACTTCTTCTCTATTATAAGGGCTCGGGCGACAAAAGTCAATGCCCGAGCCCATTTTCACAAAACTTTCAGTCAACAGCGAGGCCGCCCTGCGCGCGGTTCAGATACGCTCCAACAGGAAGGCGCGCCCCGCAAACGGCCTGCCTTCGATCTCAAGTTCGCCCTCCGCCGTATAGGCAAGGTCGGTGAAGGCGCGTTTGAGGCAGTACCCGTCGAGCGGAAGAGAGACCTTCTCCGCACTCTCCAAAAAATGCACGATGACGAGCTTTCTCCCCTCGTATTCCTTGAGATACACCTGCCTGCCTTCGGGGGCGCGGTAGTACTCCACCGTGTTGTCGATGAGGGAGATGCTGCCATAGCGCACGACGTCTTTGACTTGCTGATAGAACTCCAGCCCCTCTTGGATGAGGCGGACGCGCTCCTCGCCGAGATGCAGCACGTCGCCCGAGAGGCAGATACGGCCCATCATGGCGGCGCAGAGCGAGTAGACGGTACGCGAAACGCTCTCTCCTTCCCGCAGCACCGCCCAGATCTGCATCTGCCGCGCGGGGATGACGCGCGAGACGTTGGCGGCGACGAGCGGGATCTCATTGCACTCGTGCGCGTCCGAGAAGGAGCACATGGAGACTTTGCTCATCCTGAGCGGTTCGATGCGGCTGCCGCCCGAAGAACAATTCTCGATGACGAGCCCCGGGACGGCCTCTTTGAGCTTTGCAAGCCACACAAGGCTCTCTTCGGCGATCCGACGCCCGCCCTCGCCCGGCGCCGCGCCGTCCGCGCTGTCGCACCCGATGCCGAGGCTGTCGTTATAGTCGATCTTGATATACTCAAAGCCGTTCTTCTGCAAAAACCCGAGCATGCGCTCTTTCAAGTACTCCTGCACTTTGGGAAGACGCAGGTCGAGGAAGCGGCGGTTCTTGCCCGTGATGATGTGCCCGTCCCGCTTCAACAGTTTGCTCTCATCGTAAAAACAGTCGCTGTCTCTGCCCGCCACCTCGAATTCGAACCAGATGCCGGGGTGCTTCCCCGCCGCCCTGATGGCGTCCGAGACTGCCGAGATGCCTTCGGGGAAGAGCGCGCGGCTCTCCCGCCAGTCGCCGATGGCGTTGCACCAGCCCTTGTCGTCGGGCTTGTACCAGCCGCAGTCGATGACGAAGGTGTCGATGGGAAAGGGCTCGATCGACTTCAAAATGGCGTTGATGTTCTCCGCCGAAGGGCAGCCCCACGTCGTGCAGTATTCGTTGAAGAGAACGGGCATGCTCTCCTCGGAAGCAGGCACTTTCAGCCTTTGCTCCTGCTCCGCGACAAAGGCGTTGCAGCAGGCGAGGACGCTCCTTTGCACCGTCAGAAAAGCCTTATGCGTTGCAAAACTTTCGCCCGGGGCGATAGTTTTGCGCCAATGCCCGAACTCGTAGTCAGCGAGCCCGCCCGAGAGCGCGCACGTCTCCTTCTCGGCATACACTTCCATCTGCCAGGAAGAGGGCGCTTCCATCATCGCCGCCCAAACGATATGCCGCTCTTTGTCCTCAACGGCGGCAAAGGGAAAATGCCCGCGGTTGGACATCGACCCCACTTCGCCGAAGCGTTCGCACTTGACGCCGTAGCGCGCCCAGCTCGTATCTAAGCCCAAATTCGAAAAGCTGTCCTCCTCGGGGCGGCACTCCCGCGACCACGCGCTCGTCAGGCGGTGGAGCCTGAGCCCCGCAAGCGTCGCCTTTCCGCCGCGAAGGGCGTGGATGCCGCTTATCGAAAAGCTTTGCAGGCTTTCGAGCGTCTGTTCCTTCCCCGTGAGGTTACAGTATTCCGCCCAGACGGTGAAGACGCCCGTTTTCGGGCTGTATTCAAGGTGATGGAGATAGACGTTCCCGCGCGCGTCGCGAAGGCGGGTGACGACGCCGTTTTCTTCCGCCGCCTGCTCTTCGACTTTCAGAAGCGTGCCCTCGCGGTTGCGCATGGTGACGCCCAAAGTATAGTCGATGAGCGTCTCGTCGCCCGTGAAGGAGACTTGGATGAGGCTGTCCATCGGAACTTCTTTCTCCTCCCCAACGGGGAAGAGCGCAAGTCCCACCGTCGTCTTGCCTTCATGGCCTTCGACGGGGACTTCCTGATAGCACACGGCGGTATCGCCGAAAAGATATTTCTTATAAAACATAGTCCCTCAAAAAACCTGTCCGAGGGTGCCGTGCGGAACCGTCAAAAGCGCGGCTTCGGTCGCTCCCTCAAAAAATACGGGGCAGTACGCCGTACCGCCCCGCAAAAATCTCTCTCAAAGCTTGGTCTTCCAGATCTGATCGGACCACATGAGCTGCTTCTTGAACTCGTCGATCTTGGTGTTCTCGTCGATGAGGACGACTTCCATGCCCCACATATTGCCGAGGTCCACCATCTCCTGTGCGGTGACGACGGAGGAGACGACGGTGTGGTGCGCGCCGCCCGCATAGATCCATGCCGCAACGCCTTCCTTGAAGTTGGGCTTATACTTCCACATGCAGCCCGCAACGGGAAGCTTGGGCATCTTATGGGGATACTTCACGAGCTCGATCTTCTGCACGATGAGGCGGATCCTGTCGCCCATGTCGACCATGGAGACGGCGATCGCTTCGGGCGCTTCGATGCCTTCGAAGACAAGGCGGGCGGGATCGGACTTGCCGCCGATGCCGAGCGGATGCACCTGGATCTCAGGCTTGGTCGAAGCGAACTGAGGGGAAACTTCGAGCATGTGCGCGCCGAGGCAGAGCCCGTCGACAAGGTCGTAGGTGTAATCTTCCATAAGACCCGTGCCCTTCTGCCCTGCCATGTACTGCATGACGGCACCGAGCGCCGCGATCTTCCAGTCGCCCTCTGCGCCGAAGCCGTAGCCCTTGCCCTGCAGATCCTGGATGGCGAGCCCGGGCAGCTGGTTCATGCCGTGGAGCGCCCCGAAGTGGTCGACGATGCCGATATAGCCGCCGTTTTCCTTGCAGAACTTATCGATGGCGATCTCATACTTGGCCTGCTCGCGCACGACGTCGATGCGGTCGGTGCCCATCGTGTACTTCGTCGCATATTCCGCCATCTGCGCGTCCACTTCCGCGTCCGTAACGGTATCGATGACGTCCACCAAATCGCCGACGGGATAGTAATCGACTTCCCAGCCCATCTCGATGTGCGCCGCGACCTTATCGCCTTCGGTGACGGCGACGTTGCGCATGTTATCGGAGAAGCGGCACACCTTGACCTGCTTGGAGAAGGCATAGCCCGCAGCCACCTTGCACCAGGAAGCGAGCTCTTTCAACGCTTCGGGATCTTTGTAGTAGCCGACGATGACCTTGTTGTCCATGCGCAGGCGGGAGACGATATAGCCGAACTCTCTGTCGCCGTGGGCTGCCTGGTTCTCGTTCATGAAGTCCATGTCGATGGTGTCGTAAGGCAGTCTCTCGTTGTACTGCGTCGCGAAATGGCACATGGGCTTCTGCAGCATCTTGAGGCCCTTGATCCACATCTTAGCGGGCGAGAAGGTATGGCACCAGGTGATGATACCGATGCAGTCGTCGTCCGCGTTGACTTTCTTGACGGCGGCAACGATCTCTTCCGAGCTCTTGCAGGTCGTGAGGTACTTCACCGTCACGGGAACGTGCTCGTTGACGTAATTTGCCATCTCTTCGGAATGCTGGGCAACATGTGCGAGCACGTCGTCGCCGTAAAGGGTCTGGGAACCGGTCAGCCAATAAACAACTTTTTCTTTCATTTTTACTTTCCTCTACCTATTTTGATTTTTCCCGCAGTCCGCCTGCGGGGCGCGAAAAATGAGGATTGCGCCGCAGTTGGGCGTCGACAGGGCGGAAACGAGTTCCTCCCCCCGCGCCTCGTGTGCGTTCGCAGTCTCCTCGATGCGCTTTGCGCGCTTGTTGGGATCGGGCGTATATGGGATAACTTCCGTAACGATCATATGCGCCCCTTTTTTTACCGTTTGATCTGCCCGTAGTAGGCGTTCTTGCCGTGCTTGCGCAGATAGTGCTTGTCCATCATGAACTGATCGGCGCGCTCGACGTTGGGATTGACGATCTCGGTGATCGTCGCCATCTTGGCGACTTCCTCGATGACCGTCGCGTTATACACGGAGTTGTCGCCGTCCTTGCCGAAGGCGAACACGCCGTGGCTCTTGACGAGGACGCCCGGCACTTCGAGGGGCTTTAAGCCCTCCATCCTGAACTTCTCGATGATGACGAGCCCGGTGTTCTTCTCGTACTCGCCCTCGATCTCCTCGCGCGTCAAAGAGCGTGCGCAGGGGATGTCGCCGTAGAAGTAGTCGGCATGCGTCGTCCCGTAGAAGGGAATGTTGCGCCCCGCCTGCGCCCAGCTCGTCGCGAACGTCGAATGGGTGTGCGTGACGCCGCCGAGGTCGGGGAACGCCTTGTAAAGTTCGAGGTGCGTGGGCGTATCCGACGAAGGGCGCAAGTCGCCTTCCACCACTTTGCCGTTGAGGTCGACGACGACCATGTCGCTCGCCTTCATGTCGTCGTACTCGACGCCCGAGGGCTTGATGACGACGAGCCCGCTCTCACGGTCGATCTCAGAGACGTTGCCCCAGGTGAAGAGCACGAGCTTGTGCTTGACCAAATCGAGATTGGCCTTGAGCACTTTTTCCTTCAAAGCTTCTAACATATTTTCAATTCCTCCTATAAGACGGACTTATTTAGTCTTTCAGGCTGACGACTGCCTCGCGCACGATGGGAAGGCCCGCAACATAGCGCTTTGCGAACTGTTCGAACCCTTCGACGTTGGCGGGATCGGGAGCGAGCGTGACGCCCTCCTGCCCTGCGAACACCTTGTTCTCGAGGTAGTCTTCAAGGCTTTCGCCCTGCTC
>URMI01000003.1 GCA_900548845.1 uncultured Clostridia bacterium
TCTTGTGCGGAGAAGGTCCATATTCCCTATTGTATTCTCCCCGCCCCGCCCGTTATGAAAAAACCCCGCCCGTTATGAAAGCAGCGCGGGAAGAAAAGAAGGGCGCATTTGAAAGATGCCGGCACCTTCCCCGCTTCCCTTTGCATAAGATGGCGTATGGGATACGAACTCTCTCTTTCCCGCCCGCGCTTTCTCTGCGTAAGGCGGGGCATGACGCTCGAGAAGATCGCCCGCACCTACTTTCTTCCGCCCCGCGTGCTCGCCGCCGCGGCGGGGCTTGAAGAAGAGCCCGAAGAGGGGCAGGTGCTTTTGCTCCCTGCGGGCGGGAACTTATACCGGGTGCGCGGCGGGGAAACAAAGGCGCTCCTTTCGGGGAGCGAGCAAAAATTCCAAGAAAAAAACTGCACAAAGTGGCTGTATCCCACGCAGCGCGTGCTTCTCTGAGGGCGCAAAAACGGGCAGAAACCGTGCAGGATACGGGCGTATTTCCGCGAAAATGCGCCCTTTTTTGCTGCCGTGCGGGCGGCAAAAGTTTTTTTGGGCAATCTATACAGTCTCATGGGCAATCTTTGTTACGATTGCCTATTGCAAAATCGGGCATTTTCGTGTAAAATATCCTCAAAACATGATTTGGAGGAAACTATGTCCGGTCTTTTACTCAAAGGCATCAACAAAGTCTATCCCGGCGGCAACCAGGCAGTGTTCAACTTCTGCCTCGATATCAGGGATAAGGAATTCATCGTCTTCGTCGGTCCCTCGGGCTGCGGCAAGTCCACGACGCTGCGTATGATCGCGGGCCTCGAAGAGATCTCTTCGGGCGAACTTTACATCGACGGCAAGCTCGTCAACGACGTCGTCCCTAAGGACAGAGACATCGCGATGGTCTTCCAGAACTACGCACTCTATCCTCATATGTCCGTCTACGACAACATGGCATTCGGTCTCAAGCTCCGCAAGGTGCCCAAGGAAGTCATCGACGAAAAGGTCAAGGCCGCAGCAGAGATCCTCGGCATCACCGATTACCTTTCGCGTAAGCCCAAGGCTCTTTCGGGTGGTCAGCGCCAGCGTGTCGCGCTCGGCCGTACCATCGTCCGTGAGCCCAAGGTCTTCCTTCTCGACGAGCCTTTGTCCAACCTCGATGCAAAGCTCCGCGCTCAGATGAGAACGGAAATTTCCAAGCTGCACGCCCGCCTTGCAACGACGTTCATCTACGTCACGCACGACCAGATCGAGGCTATGACGATGGGTACGCGTATCGTCGTCATGAAGGACGGCTTCATGCAGCAGGTCGATACCCCTCAGAACCTTTACGACTATCCCATCAACCTCTTCGTTGCAGGCTTCATCGGCACCCCTCAGATGAACTTCTTCAAGAACTCCACGCTCACGCAGGAGGACGGGAAGGTCTACGTCAACTTCATCGGCGGCAACAAGATCGCGCTTCCCCGCTCGGTCGTCTCCAAGATCAAGAACGTCGATGAGTATATCAACACCGGCAAGACGGTCACGCTCGGCGTCCGTCCCGAAGATATCCATGAGGACGACCTCTTCATCTCCAACTCGCCCGAGACCATCGTCAAGGCAAGGATCGACGTCATCGAAAAACTCGGCGCCGAGACGCAGATCTACTGCGACCTTGAATACGAAAGCGACAAGAACACCATCGTCGACAACGCCGCTCAGATGATCGCAAGGATCAGCTCGCGTGCGACCGTCAGCCTCGGCGAGATCGTCGAGCTTGCCTTCGACGCAAAGCACATCCACCTCTTCGACGGCTACACCGAAGCGACGATGCTCGAGCGCGACGAGCACTACGACGTCATCCCCGAGAACGCAGAGGGCGCGGCATTCGTGCCTCCTACACCTCAGGAGATGCAGGCTCAGATCGACGCTGCAAGAGTCGTCACCAAGGAAATGAAGAAGCTCGAAAAGCAGAACGCCAAGATGGAAAAGAAGAAGGCGGCTGCCGCAGCTTCCGAAGAGAAGAAGGACGAAGAGTAACCTCTTTCTCTCATCCCTCAGTTCCCGAAAACGTTCCACAAACGTTTCTCATCTGCTTTCCCCAAAGCACCACTACGGAAGAACGCCCCTTGCGGGCGTTCTTTCATTTTGCCCTTCCTATCGTCCCGGCACATTCTTCTCCCGCCTTCTCCCCGCCCCAATTTCCCGCACCGTGCGCGAAAAAATTGACAAACCGCCGCAAAAGCGATATACTTTCCCTCGTTACGGGGGCGGTCTCGCTCCCCAGGAACTCACGGAGGCCCGCACTTTGCTCGACGTCGTTTTGGATGCCCTTCTCGATACGCTCAAAATGCTGCCCTTCCTGTTCGTGCTCTATGTGCTCATCGAACTTTTGGAGCACCGCACGCGGGTGGGGGCGCCTTCGCGCGCGCTCTCGGGAAGAGCGGCGCCCCTCATCGGGGGAGCGACGGGCCTTATCCCCTTGTGCGGCTTTTCGGTGATGGCGGGCAAGCTCTTCGAACGC
Source organism: uncultured Clostridia bacterium (assembly GCA_900548845.1). GTDB lineage: Bacteria > Bacillota > Clostridia > Christensenellales > Borkfalkiaceae > Gallimonas. The sequence continues at coordinate 2,486 of URMI01000003.1, forward strand.
GGCCTCATCACCCTCGGCACCCTCCTTGCCGTGTTCATTGCGACCAACGACGAAGCCCTGCTCGTCCTCGCCCTTGCAGAACTTTCCTGGCAGCGCAAGCTCCTCTCCATCGGCGTCATTCTTATCGTCAAGCTTGTGCTCGCCGCCGCGGCGGGGTATCTTGCCGACTTCCTCTTCCGCAGGAAAGCGCAGCCGCTTTCTCCTTTGCCCGCGCCCGCCCATGACCACGCTCACGACCATGATCACGACCATGAACACGCTCATGAGCATCACGATCACGGCCACGGGCACGATCGCGAAGAATTCCACGTCTGCGAACACAAGCATGAGGGGGCATTGACGCTCTATTTCCTCTCGCCTCTTCTGCACGCGCTGCAGGTGGCGGCAGCCATCCTCGTCGTCAACTTCGCCTTCGGCACCCTCTTTTACCTCGTGGGGGAGGAGCGCGTCGTCGGCTTTCTGGAGGGCGCGGGCTATTGGTTCCAGCCTCTCGTCGCCGTCCTTGTCGGGCTGGTGCCCAACTGCGCTTCGAGCGTCGTCCTCGCCGAAACGTACGCGGTGGGCGGGCTCACCCTTGCAAGCTGCCTTGCGGGGCTCGTCACCAACACAGGGCTCGGCATTTTGGTGCTCTTCCAAAACGCCAAGGCATGGAAGCGTAACCTTGCGGTCCTCGGCGCGCTCACCGCGCTCGGCATCGCCGTCGGGTATGCGGGCAACGCCCTCATGCTGCTCTTTTAAGGAGGAAATGCTATGAACTTTCTGAGCCTGCGGGCGCAAGCCATCGCGCCTTACACGGCGGGCGAACAGCCTGCCGATAAGCAGTACGTCAAGCTCAACACCAACGAAAACCCGTACCCGCCCTCGCCGCGCGCCACCGAAGTGCTCCGCGCCTTCGATGCAGGGGCACTCCGCCTCTATCCCCGCCCCGATGCGGACGGCCTCCGCGCCGCCATCGCCCGTGCGGAAGGGGTGGAAGAGAGCAACGTCTTCTGCGGCAACGGGTCGGACGAAGTGCTGGCGCTCTCCTTCCCCGCCTTTTTCGACGAAGGGGGGAAGCCTGCCTGCTTTGCAGACCTTACTTACAGCTTTTACGAAGTCTTCGCCGCCTTTTTCGGCGTGAAGACGCACATCGTGCCCTTAAAAGCCGACTTTTCCTTCGACCTTGCGGCAATGCAGGCTGCCGACTGCGCGGGGTATTATCTCTGCAACCCCAACGCGCCGACGGGCATCGCCCTGCCCCTTTCCACGGTGGAGCACTTCGTCGCTTCGGTCGGGGAGCGCATCGTCATCGCCGACGAGGCGTACATGGACTTTTACGGGCAGTCCGCCGTGCCGCTCACGAAGAAATACAAGAACCTGCTCGTCGTCAAGACGTTCTCCAAGAGCTATTCCCTGGCGGGCATCCGCTGCGGCTACGCCGTGGGGGATGAGGCGCTCATCGGCGGGCTCTTCCGCATGAAGGACTGCTTCAATTCCTATCCCGTGGACGCCGTCGCGCAGGCGGTGTGCGCCGCGGCGGTGGAAGATAAGGACTACCGCGATAAGACGGCGGCGCTCGTCAAAGAGGAACGCACCCGTCTCCGCGAAGCGCTGCTCTCTCTCGGCTTCACCGTGCCCGAATCGGGCGCCAACTTCCTCTTTGCGGGAAGGGCAAAGAAAAGCGGCGGCGAACTTTACCGCGCCCTGAAAGAGGAGGGCGTTTTGGTGCGCTATTGGGAGAAGCCCATCCTTCGCGATTTTGTGCGCATCACGATCGGCACGCCCGAACAAAACGACGTGCTGCTCAAAAAACTCAAACAGATCTTAATATAGGGAGTTCCCCGTATGCAGCTCATTTCTGCGTCCGTACCAAAGAGAAACGCGCCCTCGGGCGTCGCAAACGGCCAAAATGAGCTTTTGTTTTCCACCGTGCAGGAGGCGGCGGAAGCGCAGTTTTCCCGCTTTGCGGGCGGAAAGCTCGCGCTCGTGAGCGATCCCGAACGCTTTGCGCTCTTTCGCGGCTTTGCGCTCTCCCCGCGCGCCCTCTCCCTCATCCTGGAAGAGGACGCCCTGCCCCTCTTTTCCCTGCCCGAGGGCGTTTCCTGCATCCTCGCGGCGGGCGGGGAAGGGGTGCTCATCGCCGCCCGCTGTTTTGCCGAGGTGCGCCGCATCCCCTGCGTGCTCTTTCCCGCCGACGCGTCTTTGCGCGGGGTTTCGGAAGAGGAGGCCTATATCACCCTCGGCGGCAAGGGCGCCCTTCACCGCCTCGCGCCCGCCTCCGTCTGCTGCGACAAAGCGCTGCTCATGCCCACCCTCGGCGAAGGGTACGCGGCGCTCCTGCTTGCCCGTCTCGCCTGTTTCGAGGGGCGCGCGCTCGCGGCGTTCGGGATGGGGGAGCCCCGCCCCGAAGCTCCCGCGTTCGAAGCGACCTTCGAGTGCGTCCTCCGCGCCGCGTATGTTCTGCCTTCCGCCCTTCGCGAAGGGGAGGGCTTCACGCTCGCCGCGCTCCTTCAGAAGGACGGCGAAAAAACGCCCCATTGGCGGGCGTATGTGCAGCTTTCTGCCCTCTATGCGGCGTTCTTCGAAAAGGGCAGGCCCCGCCGCACCTTCGTGCCCGACTACGCGCGCCGTGCCCTTCGTGCGGGCGCCCCGCTCTGCGCCCGTGTGCCCTCGCCCGAAGAGTACGCCCTCCGCGCTCTCACGCTCGAGCGCATCCGAAGCTCCTTTGCAAAGGAAGCCAAAACGCTGCTGGAAGCGCGCGAAAGGCAAGCGGAGCACATCTCATCGCTCTCCGCTGCGCCCCTGTCTCTTCGCGGCGGGAACACCTTCCGCCTCCGGTATCTGCCCGAATTCGCCCCGCGCGGGCTCTCTTCCGTCATCCGCGATTTCGGGCTTTTGGACCTTGACTGAATCGGGCGCAGCTTGCGTCCGTTCCCGTCCGCGCCTTCCAACACCCCGTCCGCCTCTCATATCCAACGCCACCAAGGAGTCCATATGACCAAAGAACAACTGCTCGAAAGCACCGACGCCTTCCTCTTCGACCTCGACGGCACCGTCTATCTCGACGAGACGCCCATCGGCGATGTCAAGGGGACGCTCGCCCGCCTCCGCGCCCTCAAAAAGCGCGTCGTCTTCGTCACCAACAACTCTTCGAAGACGGAAGAGGAGTACCGCAAAAAGCTTTCCCGCATCGGCATCCTGGGGGAGGGCGATCTCATCTACACTTCGGCGATGGCGGCGGCGGAGCACGTTTTTGCGCATTTTCCGAAAAAGAGGGTGCATCTCCTTGCGACGGACGCGGTGAAGGAAGAATTCGCCCGCACCGTGCCCCTTGTGGAGGATGAGCCCGACGTTGTCATCCTCGCCTACGATACGAGCCTCACCTTTGCAAAGCTCAAACGCTTCAACGAGTTCCTGGCGGGGGGAGCATACTTCATCGCCACCCATCCCGACGCCGTCTGCCCCACAAAGGGCGTTCCCATGCCCGACGTCGGCTCCTTTTTAGAGCTTTTCTACGCCTCCTCGGGGCGGCGGCCAGATCTTGTCGTGGGCAAGCCCAATACGGTGATGGGGGAAAGCTTAGAACGCCGCCTGCACATCCCCCGCACCCGCATGTGCATGGTGGGGGACAGGCTTCACACCGACATCCGCTTCGGCAACAACTGCTCCATGCACACCGCGCTCGTTTTGAGCGGCGAAACGACGGAAGAGACGCGGAAGAACTACCCCGACGAGCCCACGCTCGTTCTTCCCGACGTCAATGCGCTCCTCTGAGCGTTTCATCTCCCCCCGGATGCGGGTATATTTATCATAAGAGAACGTAAAATTACGCGCCCCCAAGTGCGGGCGGCGCGGCGAGCGCCCAAAAGCGCGGAGGACAGCATGAAAGAAGTTCACATCTTAGCCACCACGCCCGAAGTCTGCATCGCCCTTTCGGGGACGATCGATTCGGGCAATGCCGAAGAGTTCGGCGCCGAAGTCATCGCCGCTTACGACAGCGCCCCGGGCGACATCTCGTTCGAATGTTCGGGGCTCGAATTTATCGATTCGACGACGCTCGGCACCTTCGTTAAAATTTTGAAGCACGTCAAAACGGACGGGCACAAGATGAAGCTTTCGGGCCTCAACGCCCACATCAGAAAGCTCTTCGTCATCTGCGCGCTCGATACCATCATGGAGATCGCATCATGAACGCCCTCATCGATCTGAAAGTACCCCTTCAAAGCGAACTTCTCACGACCGTGCGCTTGCTTACGGGCGGCGTCTGCTCCCTCGCGGGGCTCGGGCTCGAAGAGAGCGAGGACTGCAAGGTGTGCGTCACCGAAAGTCTGCTCCTTCTGAAGCACGCGGGCTTTTTGTCGGCGCGCCTTATTTTCACGCGCGAAGAGGGCATCCGCGTCGCTGTACGGGGCGAAGAGGGCGGCGGCGAAGCCGTCTCTTCGATGGAAGAGGAGATCTCGGTGGCGCTTCTAGAGGCGCTCGTCGAAGATCTCAAAATGGAGCGGACGGAGTCGGGCGTTGCCTCCGTCTCCTTCGGGTTTGGTCAGAAGTGATGGACGAAACACAGCTTTTTCAGGAATATAAGAAGACGCACGATGTAAAACTTCGGAACGAGATCGCCGAAAAGTACCTCTTCATCGCCTCCATGATCGCAAAAAAGTTCGTGGGGCGGGGCGTGGAGTACGACGATCTCTTTCAGGTCGCCTCGCTGGCGCTCCTCAAAGGCATCGACCGCTTCGACGAGACGAAGGGCCTCAAATTTTCCACCTTCATCACGCCCACCATCACGGGGGAGATCAAGAACTACTTCCGCGACCGCTCCCGCCTCATCCACCTGCCCCGCCGCGTGGCGGAGCTGAGAGTGAGCGTCAAGAAGGCGGAAGAGGAACTCACCCTTGAAAACGGCAAGAGCCCCACGGCGAAGGAGATCGCCGAAAAGCTGGGCGTTCCCGAAGAAGAGGTATTGAGCTGCATGGAAGCAGGCAGCGTCGTCTCGCTGGACCGCCCCGCCGACGGCGAAGACGGGGAAGACGGCGCAAGCTTTTACGACGTGCTCCCCGCAGGGGAAGACGCCTTCGAGCGCATCGAACAAAACGACGCCGTCCGCCGCGCGCTCTCTCTTCTGAGCGAGCCCGAAAAGCAGCTCGTCTCTTATCGCTTCGGGCAGGAGCTCTCGCAGGCGGAGACGGCAAGAAGGATGAACGTTTCGCAGATGTATGTCTCGCGCATGGAGCGCAAGATCCTGCAAAAACTCAAAGAAGACCTCAAACAGGGGATGGCAGAATGATGTACTTCGAGATCGGCGATCACGCCGCGCTGCAAGCGGCGCTCGATACGATGTGCACGCGCCTTTCCAAGGAAAATATCCCCGAAGGCGTCGTGTTCGACAGCAAGCTCGTCGTCAACGAGCTTGTCATCAACGTGCTGCGCCACGGCGGCGGCAGGGCATTTTTCCGCGCGGAACGAAAGGGGGATGAGCTTCTCTTTTCGGTGCGGGGGGAAAATTCTTTCCGCCCGCCCCAAGTGAGCCGCTGCTCTTCGCTGAGCGACGAATGCGGCCGCGGGCTCTTCCTCGTCGACGCCGTCTGTCTGCGCCGCGAATATTCCGAACAGGACGGCATCACCGTCTACATGAAACTGCAATAAAAAAGCCCCGTTCAAAACGGGGCTTTTTTCATGGCGTCCGGGGGCGTTGTTGCTTTTTTTCCGCCGCTCTCATTGCCGCGACCGCTGCCGAGAGGACGAGCCCCAAAAGCGCCGCCCCGCCGACGAGAAGGGGAGAAAAGTTTTGCGTCAGGAAGGCGGGGCCCTCTTCCACGGCATAGAAGGCTGCCGCCGCGGCGGCTGCCGCGCATTGCAAAAAGAAGCGGACGGCGTCCAAAGGGGCGCCCTTTTGCGCGCCGAGGCGCAGAAGACTCAAACAAAGCCCGAGCGCCGTCACCGCAAAGAGCACGAAGAGCGCAAGCTCCTTTTGCTCCCAAAGCGCGGGCGGGAGGGAGAGCACCGAAAGAAGTTTCTCCCGGAAGGGGGAAGAAGGCAGGCACAGCCCCGCATACGCCGCGGCAGAAAAAAGGAGCAGGAAGAGCCCGGAACCCCCTCTCCCCCGGCGGCGGACGAGGATGCACGCCGTGCGAAGGAGGAGCGTCCCCGAAAAGACGAAGAGCGCGTCTATAGGGAGCGCCGCCTTTTCCGTCTCCGCGCCAAGCAAAACGAGCGCCGAAAATCCGCCGAAGGAGACAAGGGTGAGCGTCATCGAAAGCCCCGCAAGCGTCCTTGCCGTGCGCCCCGCCGCAAAGGCGAGCACCGAACAGCCGAGGGCGAAGGCGGCGGAAAGCGCCGCTGCCGCAAGGAACATCTCAAGAAGGAGCGAATAGGCGCTGTCCGCGGCGGGCAGGCTCCCGCGCAGGAGCTCTGCCGTCATGCCGAAGAGCGAACTCCCCATCATCGTATCCCTTCCCGCGACCGCCATCGCCGCGGCGGAATAGGGGAGGAGCATCCCCGCAAACAGCCCGAAGACGGCGCAAAGCGCCCCGGCTCCGCAGCAGAAGGCATAAAAGAGGGGGTGCGTCCTCCGTTTTTCATGCGCCTTCTCTTCGAGGAACACCTCCGTCTCCCGCCGCACGCGCGCCGTGGGCGCCCCGCCGCAGACGAGCGCTCCTTCCACAGAAAATTCCATATGTATCTCCCTCCTTGTCTTGAAAGTTCTTCCATTATAGCACCTGTCTTTCGCGGGCGGACGGGGAGAAAGCGTCGCATTTTGGCGCACTTTGGGCAGGCGGGGCGGAAAACGCTCCTGCTTTTCGCCCTCTCCCGTATGCCGCGTGCAATTTTGGTGCAGAATTTGTGAAAACCCTTGAATTTCCCGCCGCAAAATGGTATAATCGTACCCGTATGACGGCGGAACGCCCTCTCTTTGGGGCGCCGCTTTGCAAAATAAGGGGAGAATGTGATGACACAGCAGACGAAGGCGGAGCTTACCCGCCTCTTGAAGGACGTACAGGAAAAGACGGGCATGGAAGTAAGGCTCGTGCCCCGCGGCGGGGAAGAGACGAAGTTCACCCTCTCTTACTGCGGCGAAACGGCGGAAGCCTATCTTGCGGGCGCGGGGAAGGAGGCAGAGGAGCGCGCAAAGCTCGTTGCCTATCTCGTCTCCCATGCGGATGCCCGCGAAGTGCTGCCCGATAAGGCGGACTATCTCAAAAACATCCTGCTCGGCGAAGGCTCGGGCTGGTATATCTACCGCTTCCTCACCAAGTTCAACTTATCTGACGGCGCGTGCTTTGCCGTCGAACTGCTCGTTCCCAAGCGCATCGAAGAGGCGCTTGCCCACATCGAGAGCTGCCTTCAGGACGCTTCCGATATGGCGGTGCGCATGGACGATACCCATCTTGTCGTCGTCAAGTTCATGGACGCCGACGAAACGCCCCTCGAATTCGGGCATTTTCTGAGCCAGTCGCTCTACGAGGAGCTGGGCGTCAAGGCGAGCATCGGCATCGGCTGCGAGATGAAGAGCTTTGTCGAGATCGCCTCTTCCTACCGCCAGGCGTCCACGGCGGTGCGCGTGAGCGCCCTCTTTTCCTCCGAATGCAAGGTGCACACCTACCGCGAGTACTTGCTCGTGAAGATGCTCGAAGACCTTCCCAAAGACCGCTTGAAGGAGTATATGGAGCAGTTCTATGTGGAAAGCGCCGACGAAGTCTTTGAGGATCAAGACATGATGGAGACGGCGGAGCGGTTCCTCGAGAACAGTCTCAACATCTCCGAGACCTCGCGCGATCTCTTTATGCACCGCAACACCCTCATGTACCGTCTCGATAAGATCGAGCGCATCACGGGGCTCAACATCCGCAAATTTTCCGATGCGGTCACCTTCCGCGTCATCACCATTCTCTACAAACTGCTCAACCCCTAAAGGGTGCGGCAAGGAGGCTCTATGGATCCCGACTTCAACAAACCCAACACCCCCGAAGAAAAGGACGAATTTTTCGATCCCGTTCCCGAAGCACGCCCCGATGAGAGGGAGAACTTGTCCTCTCCCCGCCCCACGCGCAAACAGTCGTGGCAGCGCCGCCTCATTTCCCTTCTCCTGGCGCTCGTACTGCTCGCCGCGGGCTTCCTCATCGGCTGGTTCGTCCGCTATTATGCGATCGACGAGGACATGCGCACCTTTTTGTGGGCGCTCGACGTCACCGAACGCTACTACTATCCCGAAGATTTCTCGCGCGAGAAGGTACTTGAAAGCGCGGGCGAGGACGCAACGGGCACAGAGCTTCTCTCCGCGCTCAACGAGGCCCTCGATCCCTATTCGCAGTACTATTCGCCCGAAGACTACGCCGACTATCTGCGCGCGGGCGCGGGGCAGAACTACGACTACGGCATTTCCTTCCTCAGGGGCGACGATTCGGGCACGATCGCGCTCGTTTCCTACAATTCTCCCGCCTATCGCGCGGGGGTGCGGAAGGGGATGCGCATCTTTTCCTACTTCGTGCGGGCGGATGCCACCGTCTCGGGGCCCGCGGTCCCCTTCACGACGTATGAGCAGTTCGCATCCGATATCGCCGCCGTGCCGGGCGGGGAGCTTGTCCTGCTCCTGGGGTATGAGACGACGTACAACGGGTACGGGTATTACTACATCACGCCCGAAGAATATCAGCGGACGTACTGCATCTACCGCGACAGCGAGACCGGCATGACGTTCGGCGAAAACACCGTGATGGACTTCCGCGAAGAGGATCGCCTCTCCTCCCTCGACGAAGACACCGCCTATATCCGCATCGACGAGTTCAGCGGCAACGTCTCCGCCGAGTTCGAATACTGCCTCGAAACCATGAAGGCGCGGGGGAGGACCGACCTCATCCTCGACCTGCGCACCAACGGCGGCGGGTATCTCGACGACTTGCAGCAGATCGCCTCCCACCTCATGCGCGATGCGGAAGGTCCTGCCCCCGAAGTGCAGGTGGCGCGCTACAAGGGCGGCAGAGAGGAAGTTTACTACGCCTACGGCAACGATTTTTCCGATTATTTTTCGGAAACGTCCGAAGTGTATCTGCTTGCGGATGAGAACACGGCGTCCGCGTCCGAATGCCTCATCGGCGTGCTCATCGACTACGGCACCCTCTCCTACGATCACATCTATCTCCGCGAGGCGGAGGACGGCACCGCGTCCACGTACGGCAAGGGCATCATGCAGACGAGCTTTGTCGCGGCAAACGGCGCGGCGATGAAGCTCACCGTGGCGGGCATCTATTGGCCGGTGAGCGATAAGAGCATCCACGGCACGGGCGTCACGCCCGAAGACGGCTGCATCGCCGTCTCCGCGCCCCTCATCTGGGGGGAGGAAGATAAGATGCTCGATGCCGTCATTTCGGCGGCGTGCGGCGAGGTCACGGCGTCTGCCGCAGCCTGATGAGGGCAGAAATGAGCGCGGGATCGGCAGCCTGTTCTGTCTTTTCCTGTTCCGTATCCGAATATCCTACGCTTTTTTCGGGCGGCGCTTTCGGGGCGCCGCCCGCCTTCTTTTCTTTTTGCGGCGCAAAGAGCAGGGTGAGCACGTCGCGGTTTTCGCGGTAAAAGGCGAGCGCGGAGGAGAGGGTATCTCTTAAGTCCCTGTTTTCGGCGGCGGCAAAGAGCACAAGCAGCAGAATGGCGTCTTTTTGTTCCATACGCCATCCTATGCGCCCTATGCGCTTTCCCGTGCGGGGGCAACCGCCCGCTTCTCCGCATACAATGGCGTATGGCAGAAAACGACTTCAAAAGTTTTTCACAGAAGAAGCTCCCCAAAGAATGGGAGCAGGAAGCCGCGCGCGCCATGGCGGCGGTGGAAGGGAAGGGGGAAGGAGACGTCCTTCGCGAGATCGTCGCCCGCGCCGAAAGAGCCAAGCGCGAAGGCACGCTCTCAAACGCCGAGATCGACGCCTTCGTTTCGGAGATCTCTCCCGTCCTCGACGCTCCCAAGCGCCGCCAACTTCTCAAGATCGCCGAAAAGCTCAAACGCCTCTAAGCGTGCCGCGTTCTTGCGTCCGCCTCTAAGCGTGCCGCGCGATCTCTTTGAGGGCGCAAAGCAGCGCCTTTGCCTCTTTTTTGCCCTGCTCGGGCGAAAAGGAAGCGCGCACCAGCCCGTCGGGGAAGTCGCCGAGCGCCTTATGGATGAGCGGCGCGCAGTGCAGCCCGCCTCTGACGCAGATGCCGTATTGTTCCGAAAGCTCGCCCGCGATGGTCTCGGAAGACAGCCTTGCATGGCGGAAGGAGCAGATGCCGCACGCATTGGGTTCAAAGTACGCCGTATAGCCTTTGAGCCCGCTCAGCCCTTCCAACACAAACGCCGTCGTTCTTTCGAGCTTTCCCGCCCACTCTTCGCGGCGGCTCTTCACAAGGAGCGCCCCTTCATAGAGCGAACACACGGCAGGGTATGAGAGCGTGCCGCTCTCGAGGCGGTCGGGGTAAAACGCGGGCATGCCGAGATCGAAGCTCTCGCTGCCCGTGCCGCCGAAGAGGAGGGGGCTGATTTCCATGCGTTCGGAAAAGAGCAGCGCTCCCGACCCCTGGATGCCGCCCATGCCCTTGTGCCCTGCGAGCGCCAGCGCGTCCAGCCCCTGTTCTTTCATGGAAAGGGGAAGATGCCCCGCCCCCTGCGCGCCGTCCACGACAAAGAGGACGTTCTCGGGCAGAAGCTTTCTGATCTTGGCAAGCGGGGGCGCCTCTCCCGTCACGTTGGAAGCCGCCGTCACCACCGCCATGCGCGTATTCGGTTTTATGAGCTCTGCGAGCGTTTCGGGCAGCAGCCTGCCGTTTGTGAGCGGGGCGACGTCGTATTCAATGACGCCCGCCCGCTTCAAAGCTTCCAGCGGCCGCAGCACCGAGTTGTGTTCGAGGCAGGTCGTCACCGCATGGTCGCCCTGTTTCAGCGTGCCGAGGATGGCAAGGTTCAGAGCCTCCGTGCAGTTTTTGGTGAAGACGACGCGCTCGAAGCCGTATCCGCAGAAGAGGGAGGATAAAAGCTCCCTGCACGCAAAGACGCGCTCCGCCGCGGCGAGCGAGAGCTTATGCCCGCTTCGGCCCGGGTTGGCGCAGCAGCGCATGGCGGCGAGCACCGCGCTCATCACGGAGGGCGCCTTGTTCCCTCCCGTGGCGGCATGGTCGAGATAGATCAACATTTCACCTCCCAAACGGTCGCCTTCGTGGGCGCCGTCTTATCATACGAACGCAAGGGGAAAGATTATGACGGTTCTGGCAGTTTTTCGTTCGCGGGCGCAGACGCTCGCATTCCTTACAGCCCTTCGCGGCATGGGCGCGGCGGCGCAGGCGGTGAACACCCCCAAAGAGGCGGGCGTGGGGTGCGGCATTTCGGCGCGCTTCGAGGATGCCTTCCTCCCCCGCGCGCGGCGCGCGCTCTCTTCGGGGCGGTATTCCTCCTTCTCGGGCTTCATGATGCAGGCGGGGCGGGGGTTCGAGTACTTCTGAGCGCTTGCCTTCCCGCCTGTTCCGTGCTATAATGGGCGCATGGATACCAAGGAAGAAATTTTGAAAGAGCTTGCCCGCCTCTATCCCGATGCGGGTCCCGCCCTGCAATTCAGATCGCCCTACGAGCTCCTCATCGCCGTCATGCTCTCCGCGCAGTGCACGGACGAGCGCGTCAACAAAGTGACGAAGGTCCTCTTCCGCGAGCACGACACCCCCGAAAAGATGCTCGCCCTCTCGCAGGAAGAGCTCGAAACATATATCTTCTCCTGTGGGTTTTATCATAACAAGGCGGCGCACATCCTCTCCGCTTCCAAAGATATTTTGGAGCGCTTCGGCGGCGAAGTGCCCTCCACGCGCGAAGAGCTCCAAACGCTCGCGGGCGTGGGCAGGAAGACCGCCAACGTCGTCTACGCGTTCGCCTTCGGCGGCAACGCGATCGCCGTCGATACGCACGTCTTCCGCGTCGCCAACCGCCTCGCTCTCGCCCCCGGCAAGACGCCCTTCGAAGTGGAAAAGGGGCTCATGGCGCTCATTCCCGAACAAGATTGGTCGAAGGCGCATCACTGGCTCATCTGGCACGGGCGAAAGGTCTGCCATTCGCAGAGGCCTTCCTGCGATGTTTGCACGCTTGCGCCCCTCTGCCCCTATTTTGCAAAGACGAAGGGCACTCTGACGGCGGAGAGCGCGCCCGGACAAAACGCATCAAACGCATAAAATCTCACCTCCCGCACAAGCTTTCGGCGGGAGGTCTTTTCATGGACGACGAAGTATTTTTTGCGCTTTCCGCCCTTCTTTTAGCGGAAGAGCTCGCGGCAAAGCGGGCGCATCTTGCGGCATGCACCTTAACGGACGGCGCGCTTGCCGAAGGGGCGGCTCGGCTCGCCTGCTCCGCTGCCGCCCGCCACGCGGCGCTTACCTCTCTTGCGGAGGGCATGCAATGAAGCGCGGCAAGGGGATGCTCTCGGCGCGCGATACGCTGCGCTTTCTGCTGCAGGCGGAAGAGGAAGTTCTGCGCCGCTATCTCGGGGCTCTTCGCGCCGCCGGAAGCCGCGCCCTCCGCACGGAACTTCTGCCGCTCTTTTCCTCCGCCCTCGAAGACCGCGCCGCTTTGAAAGAGCTTTTCCACCGCGTTTCCCCCGAAGCCGCGGAGGGAAGGAAGGAGCTTCTCTCGCTTGCAAAAAAGGCGCAGAAGGAGCTTTCCGCCCTGACGGAAGAAGAGGGTGCAGATTTGTGACGGTCCCGTGGAAATTTGGGCTGTACAAACGGCGCGGAATGTGCTATAATCTTGCCAAACGGAGGCTAACATGATCGAACAACAAGGAAATTTGTTTTTGCTTTCCACGGCGCACACGAGCCTGCTCCTCCGCGCCGATGCGCGCGCGCCCGGGCTCCTCTATCTCGGCAAAAAGCTTGCGGGCGGATGGGAGAACGCTTCTCTCCTCGCCCCCGAGTACGACGGCTCGGGCAATGAAAAGCCGTGCTCGCTCTTCTCTGCATGGGGCGGCACCGATTTCCGCGAGCCCTCCCTGCTCCTTCGCGC
>URMI01000004.1 GCA_900548845.1 uncultured Clostridia bacterium
ATGAGGCCGTCGCGGCGTTCCAGGAGCGCCGTCACCTGCTCTCCCGAATTCAAGGCGGCGGGACATAAGGCGGTGCTTCTCGTGCCCGAGTACGAGAACGGGCTGCCCGTGCCTTCCTCGCTCCTCAAAAATTTCGCGCTCGTCACAAAGCTGCTCCGTTCGGGCAAGGCGGTCTCCTGCTATACGCCCGGCTTCGGCGGCGTCGCGGAAGCAGTGCTCAAAATGGCGCTCGGCAACCGCATCGGCTTCCGCTTCGAAAAGACCGACCTCAAAACGCTCTTTGGCTATCACTATGGCGCCTTCCTTCTGGAACTGAAAGAGGACGAGAAGATCGGCATCCTCCTCGGCGAGACGGTAAAAGAGGAGTGCATCTCGATGGGAGAGGAGTCGCTCTCCCTGGAAGAACTGCAGGAAATTTACGAAAACAAGCTCGAATCGGTGTATCCCTGCAACATCAAAACGGAGGGAACGGCAAAGACGTTCACCTGTCAGGAGCGGAGCAGCCTCGCGCCCGCGGTGAAGACGGCAAGCCCCAAAGTGCTCATCCCCGTCTTCCCCGGCACCAACTGCGAGTACGATACCGCCAAGGCGTTTGCGGACGCAGGGGCAAAGCCCGAGATCTTCGTCATCCGCAACAACACGGCAGAGGAAGTCGCGCGCTCCGTCGAAGCGTTCGCTTCCCGCATCAAGGAAGCCAATATCGTCTTTATCCCGGGCGGCTTCTCGGGCGGCGACGAGCCGGACGGTTCGGGCAAGTTCATCACCGCCTTCTTCCGCAACGAGGAAGTGAAAGAGCAGGTGACGGCGCTCCTGGAACGCCGCGACGGCCTCATGGGCGGCATCTGCAACGGCTTCCAGGCGCTCATCAAGCTCGGGCTCGTGCCCTTCGGCAAGATCGTCGAAACGGACGAGACCTGCCCCACGCTCACCTATAACGACATCGGCCGCCATCAGTCGCGCATCGTGCGCGTCAGGGTCGCTTCCGCAAAGTCGCCCTGGCTTTCGGGCGTCAGGGCGGGGGATGTGTTCAGCGTGCCCATCTCGCACGGCGAGGGCAAGTTCGTCGCGAGCGATGCGCTCATCCAAAAGCTTGCCGAAAACGGGCAGATCATGACGCAGTACGTCGACCTTGCGGACGCGCCCACGATGGACATCCGCTTCAACCCCAACGGCAGCGCCGAGGCGATCGAGGGCATCCTCTCGCCCGACGGCAGGGTGTTCGGCAAGATGGGCCATTCCGAGCGCAAGGGCTTCGGGCTCTATCGGAACGTTGCGGGCGAGTACGACATGAAGCTCTTCGAGAGCGCCGTGAAGTACTTCAAAGGATAAAATTTCGGGTGAGGGATGAAATGAAGACGGATATCGAGATCGCGCAGGAAGCGAAGTTAGAGCATATTTCCAAGATCGCGGCGCGCGCGGGGCTTCGGGAAGAGGACATCGAGTATTACGGCAAGTATAAGGCGAAGATCGATCTTTCGGTGATGAAGAGGGAAAAAGAGGACGGCAAGCTCGTCCTCGTCACCGCCATCACGCCCACGCCCGCGGGCGAAGGCAAGACGACGACCACCATCGGGTTGGCTGACGGCATGAAGCGGCTTCAAAAAAACGTCGTCGTGGCGCTGCGCGAGCCTTCCCTGGGGCCCGTGTTCGGCATCAAGGGCGGCGCGGCGGGCGGCGGATATGCCCAGGTCGTCCCGATGGAGGACATCAACCTGCACTTCACGGGCGATTTCCACGCCATCGGCGCGGCGAACAACCTTCTGTGCGCCATGCTGGATAACCACATCTTCCAGGGCAACGCGCTTAATATCGACCCCGAGAAGATCGTTTTGCGCCGCTGCGTGGATATGAACGACCGCCAGCTTCGCAACATCGAAGACGGCCTCGGCGGCGGCAAGAACGGCGTCCCCCGCAAGGACGGGTTCGATATCACCGTCGCAAGCGAAGTGATGGCCATTTTGTGCCTTGCCTCTTCGCTGACCGACTTGAAAGCGCGGCTTTCGCGCATCGTCGTGGGCTATACCTATGAGGGCGCTCCCGTGACGGCGGGCGATCTCAAGGCGGCGGGCGCCATGACGGCGCTTCTGAAGGATGCCTTGAAGCCCAATCTCGTGCAGACGCTCGAAGGCACGCCCGCGCTCGTCCACGGCGGGCCGTTCGCCAACATCGCCCACGGCTGCAACTCGGTCATCGCCACGAAGACGGCGTTGAAGCTTGCCGATTACGTCATCACCGAGGCGGGCTTCGGAGCCGACCTCGGCGCGGAAAAGTTCCTCGATATCAAGTGCCGCGCGGCAGGGCTCAGACCTTCCGCAGTCGTCATCGTCGCCACGGTGCGCGCCCTCAAGATGCACGGCGGGCTTTTAAAAGAGGAGCTCAAAGAGGAAAATCTGCAGGCGCTCGAACAGGGGCTCCCCAACCTTCTGCGCCATGTGAGCAACATCAGGAATGTGTACGGCCTGCCCGCGGTCGTCGCCGTCAACCGTTTCCCCACCGATACGGACGCGGAGATCGCGCTCGTCATCCGAAAATGCAGGGAGCTCGGCGTCAACACCGTCCTCTCCGACGTGTGGGCGAAGGGCGGCGAAGGGGGCGAAGAGCTCGCCCGCGAAGTCGTCCGCCTGTGCGAAGAGGAGAACGCCTTCCGCTTCTGCTACGACGAGAAGGCGCCCGTCAAGGAAAAGATCGAGCGTATCGTCACGCGCATCTACGGCGGCAAGGACGTTGCATACACGCCCGAGGCGGAAGAGGAGATCGCGCGGCTTTCGGCGCTCGGCTTCGGTCAGCTCCCCGTCTGCATGGCGAAGACGCAGTATTCCTTCTCGGACGACGCGAAAAAGCTCGGTGCGCCCGAAGGCTTCACCGTCACCGTGCGCACCGTTAAGGTGTCGGCGGGCGCGGGGTTCCTCGTCGTGCTCACGGGCAATATCTTAACGATGCCCGGGCTCCCCAAAGTTCCCGCGGCGGAAAACATCGACGTCACCGAAGACGGCAGGATCGTCGGCCTCTTTTAAGGAATGGAACAATTATCTCTCTTACAGCGCGCGGTGCCTCTCCTTCTGGAGTGGTACCGCGTTTGCAAACGCACGCTTCCCTGGCGGGGCACGCACGATCCTTATCGGGTGTGGGTCTCCGAGATCATGCTCCAACAGACGCGCGTCGAGGCGGTCAAAGATTATTACGTCCGTTTTTTGCAGCGCTTTCCGACGGCGGAGGCGCTCGCCGCGGCGGATGAGGAGGAAGTGCTCAAAGCGTGGGAAGGGCTCGGTTACTATTCGCGCGCCCGCAATCTCCATAAAGCTGCAAAGCTCATCGCGGAAGGGGGCTTCCCCCAAGATTTTGCGGGCGTGAGGGCGCTTCCCGGCGTCGGCGACTATACGGCGGGGGCGATTCTCTCCATCGCCTACGATATGCCCTGCCCCGCGGTGGACGGCAACGTCCTGCGCGTCCTCACCCGCTTGCTCGCCGACGAGACTAACATCGATTCTGCGGGCGCGAAGGAGAAATTTTCGGCGCTTCTGAAGGAAGTCTACCCGAAAGAGGCGGGGGAGTTCTGCCAGGCGCTCATGGAGCTCGGGGCGCTCGTCTGCCTGCCGAACGGCGAGCCGCAGTGCCTGCTCTGCCCGTGGCGGGAGCTCTGCCTTGCCCGCCTTCATGGAGAATGGGAGCGCTATCCCGTCCGCGCGCCCAAGCGTGCGCGCAAAAAGGAGGAGCACACCGTGCTCATATTGCGCTATGAAGGGGAATACGCCCTCGAAAAACGGAAAAAAGGCGGGCTCTTAGCGGGGCTCTGGCAGTTCCCCTTTGCAGAGGATGCGCCCGAAGCATACGGAAAAGTGCTCAAAACCAAGCAGGCAGTGCACATTTTTACGCACGTCGAGTGGCACATGACGGGCTGCCTTGTCGAAGCGAAGGAACGTTTTCCTCGATATACTTGGAAGAGCGCCGCCGAGATCGGCGAAAAATACGCCCTTCCTTCCGCCTTCAAAGCCTTCCGTGGCTGGCTCAAATAAGATTTTGCGTGCAACAAACGGCAAAAATTGTCCAATCACTTGACAGTTCTCCCCGAAGGGCGTACAATGAATGCAGGAACTTGTGTTCCAATCTGCATTACGGGAAGAGAATAACATGAGTGTATTGATCTTTGATTCCAACGGCGAGCTGTGGCATACGCGCGCCGAAGAGCTGGGGCTCGACTACATCTCCATGCCCTACTATGTGGGCGGGGAAGAATACTTTTACGACTTAGGCAAAGCGACCGACTTCAAGGGCTTCTATGAAAAGGTGCGTTCGGGCGAGATCCCCAAGACGCAGGCGCTCAACCCCGAGGACTACAAGCGCATCTTAACGCCTTATTTCGAGCGCGGGGAGGATGTTCTCTATGTCTCCTTCTCGCACGCGATGAGCGGCACCTTCCAGTCGTTGGAGCTCGCCCTCCGCGAACTGAAAGAGCAGTTCCCCGACCGCAAGTGTACGGTGTTCAACACCAACAGCATTTCGCTGGGCGCGGGCATCCAGGCGGAGCAGGCGGCGCTTCTGAAGCAGAAGGGCGCTTCCGACGAGGAGATCTTGAATTTCCTCAAGGAGTACACCGATCACGTCGCCGTCTATTTCGTGGTGGACGATCTCATGCACTTGAAGCGCGGCGGCAGATGCTCAGGAGTAGCGGCGGTCGCCGGCACGCTCCTGGGGCTCAAGCCCATGCTCACCTTCAACGAGACGGGCGGGCTCTCCGTCATCGGCAAGCTCAACGGCAGGAAGAAGGCCATCTCCACGCTTGCGAACAAGGTCATCGAGGAGCTCTCGGACGAGGACAAGCCCGTCTACATCGTGGACGCGGACTGCAAGGAGGACGGCGACAAGCTGCGCGATCTCGTCCTCGAAAAGCGGCCGAACGCTAAGATCGTCCGTCAGATCGTCGGCCCCGTCATCGGCGCGCACTGCGGCCCCGGGACGCTCGGCGTCATCTTCACGGCGGAAAAACGCCCCATCCCCCTCAACAAGGACTGAACGGCATAAACAACGCGCCCGCGGTTGACTTTCCCGCGGGCGTTTGTTATAATGGGCATATGAACAGCGAGAGAGGAAAATTCATCGTCTTCGAAGGCGCAGACGGCAGCGGCAAGAGCACGCAGCTCAAACAGCTCGGGAAGTTTCTGAAAGAGCGGGGCATCCCCGTCTATACGACGCGCGAACCCACCGATTCGCCCTTCGGCGCGATGCTGCGCTCTTGCCTTACGGGCAGGATCGAGACCAACGAACACACCGTAGCGGCGCTCTTTGCGGCAGACCGCCTCGATCACATCTTCAATTCCGTCAACGGCATCTTAAAGCAGCTCGAAGAGGGCGTCACCGTGCTCTGCGACAGGTTTTATCTTTCGTCGCTCGCCTACAACGGCGGCATGGTCGCGCCCGAGTGGGTGTATGCGCTCAACGAGCCTGCGATGCGCGCCGTGCGGCCCGATCTTACCATCTTCCTCGACCTTTCGACGGAGGAGAGCTTCCGCCGCGTTTCCCGCCGCGGGGAGACGGAGCGTTACGAAACGCTCGAACGCCAGCGCCTCATCCGCGAACGCTATCTGAAACTGTTCGAGGAATTCGGGGAGAGCGACCATATCGCCGTCATCGAGAGCGATGAGGATAAAGACGTGACGCAGGCAAACATCCGCGCCGCCGCCTTGAAACTCTTCGAAGGAGGCAATGCATGAGGGAAAATCTCATCGTCGGCACCATCTTAAAACCGCAGGGCATCCGCGGCGAGCTCAAGGTCAAGCCCTATACCGATTCCCCCGAAGATTTCAAGGAGTTTAAGAATTTGTATCTGGACGGCGAGAAGCGGCGCGTCCTTTCGGTGCGCGTGGGGGACGGCATGGTCTTTCTGGGGCTTTCGGGCGTGCCCGACCGCAACGCGGCAGAGCTTCTTCGCGGGAAAAATCTGGAGCTCGACCGCGACGAAGCCCCCGAACCCGAAGAGGGGAGATACTACATCGTCGATCTTTTGGGGCTTGCCGTCGTCACCGAAGAGGGGGAGAAACTTGGAACGCTCACCGACATCCGCCAGGCCGCGAGCGACATCTACACCATCCAAAAGGACGGCAAAGACATCCTCTTCCCCGCCGTTTCGGGCGTCGTGAAGGAAGTCGACCTCGAGGGCGGTCGTATCATTGTCGATAAAAAACGCTTTTTCGAAGTCGCCGTCCTTTGAAAAGGATATGCGGCGCAATACTTTGTCGCCCTTACGCACGGCTGCGGTCACTTACTTCTAAGTAAGCTCCCTTGCCGTTTGCGCGGGCTCCTCGTCTTGCTTGCATCTCCTTTTCAAAGGTTCGTTTTTCCCAAGGAAGGCGCAATATCTCATCATAATCCATCATCATGAAGATCACCATTTTAACGCTTTTTCCCGAAATGTTCACGGCGCTCTCCCAAAGCATCCTGGGAAGGGCGCTAAAGAGCGGCAAATTCTCCGTTGACATCGTTGACATCCGTGACTACACCGAAGACAAGCACTTAAAGTGCGACGACTATCCCTTCGGCGGCGGTGCGGGGATGGTGATGATGGCGCAGCCCATCGGAAGCGCCATCGAAGCCGTCGACCCCGACCATAAGGCGCGCCGCATCTATCTCTCGCCCAAGGGCAAGACCTTCCGTCAGGAGAAGGTCTTCGAGCTCGTCGAAGAGGAACATCTCGTCCTTCTCTGCGGCCACTACGAGGGCGTCGATCAGCGCGCCATCGACCTCTTCATCGACGAGGAGATCAGCATCGGCGATTATGTTTTAACGGGCGGGGAGCTCCCTGCCATGGTCGTCGTGGACTGCGTCGCCCGCTATGTGGAGGGCGTGCTCTCGCCCGAATCGCTGGTGCAGGAGAGCTTTTCGGAAAACCTCCTCGAATATCCCCAATATACCCGCCCCGTCGAGTACCGCGGCCTCACCGTGCCCGAAGTGCTTCGAAGCGGCAATCACGCCGAGATCGACAAATGGCGGCGTGCGCAGGCGGAGGCGGTCACCCGCAAGATGCGCCCCGACCTTCTGAAATAACGTATGAAGCCCATTCAATGGTTCCCCGGGCACATGGCAAAGGCCATGCGCATGATGGAGGAAAACGTAAAACTGTGCGACGCGGTGGTGTTCGTGCTCGATGCGCGCGCCCCCGCCGCGACATATAATCAAAAACTTCAAGCGATCGCAGGCTCCCGCCCCGTCCTGTATCTCTTCAACAAGTGGGACTTGGGCAGCGCCGACGCTCTCCTTGCCGCCGTCAAGGGGGCGGGGAAGGCCGTCTGCCTGCTGGATGCGACTTCGCCGCGCGGCAAAAACGCGCTCATGGCGGCGATGAACGCCGTCGTCTCCGAAAAGGCGCAGCGCCTCAAAGAAAAGGGCATGGCGCGGCCGTTGCGCTTCCTCGTTGCGGGCGTGCCGAACACGGGCAAGAGCACGGTCATCAACCTCTTGTCGGGCGCAAAGCGCGCCGTCACGGGCGATAAGGCGGGCGTCACGCGCAGCAAGCAGTGGGTCAAGTGCGGGGCGTTCGACCTCATGGATACCCCCGGCACCATGCCGCCTTCCTTCGCCGATCAGACGCTCGCCCGCAGGCTTGCCTACATCGGCAGCGTCAACGACGACATTTTAGAGCTTGACGAGATCGCGCTCGCCCTTTTGGAGGACCTTTCCGCTCTTGCGCCCGCGGCGCTTTCGGATCGCTACGGCATCGAGGGCGGCACCCCCCTTCAGATGCTCGAACAGGTGTGCATCCGCCGCGGCTTCCTTCTGAAAGGGGATGAATACGACTACGAGCGAGGAGAGCGGGCGCTCATCGACGATTTCCGCAAGGGCAAGCTCGGGCGCATCACCTTCGACAGCGCGGAAGACCTCAAAAACGCGGGGCTCATTTAAGGCGCAGAGAAACAATGGATAAACTCGACATGGAACGCGCGCTCGGGGCGGAGGGCTATCCCTTCGTTGCGGGCGTGGACGAAGTGGGGCGCGGGCCTTTGGCGGGGCCCGTCGTGGCGGCAGCGGTCATCCTGCCGCTTGATGCCGACTTTACGGGCGTCAACGACAGCAAGAAGCTCTCCGCAAAAAAGCGCGAAGCGCTTGCAGTCTACATCAAAGAGCACGCCCTCTCTTACAGTATCTTTGAGGTGGACGAAAAGACCATCGATCGTATCAACATCCGCGAAGCGACCCGCCTTGCGATGAAGGGCGCCGTCGAGGGGCTCTCTTTGCAGCCCTCGCTCGTTCTTTCGGACGGCGATCTCACGCTCGATATCGCTCTTCCGCAGAAGAGCATCGTCAAGGGGGACGCCCTCGTCTGCTCCATCGGCGCAGCGAGCATCCTCGCAAAGGTGTACCGCGACGCGCTCATGGCGGAGCATGCAAAACTTTACCCCGAGTACGCCTTCGAACGCAACGCGGGCTACGGCACGGCGGCGCACATCAACGCCATCCGGGAGGTGGGCATATGCCCGATCCATCGCAGGACCTTCGTAACAAAATTCTGGGACGGAAAGGAGAGACCCTGACCGTTTCTTACCTCAAAAAGCGCGGCTATCGTATTTTGAAGCGCAATTTCCGCACGCCCTTCGGCGAGGCGGACATCCTCGCAAAGCAGGGCGATACCTATTGTCTCGTCGAAGTCAAGACGCGCATCTCCGACGCGTTCGGGCTGCCCTCCGAGGCGGTGAACGCCAAAAAGCGGGAGCGCTACCGAAAGATGGCGCTCTTTCTCTGCGAGCGGCTGGGGGAGGAAGTGCCCTGCCGCTTCGACGTTTCCTCCGTCACCGAAGAGGGCATCGAATACTTCGAAGGCGCGTTTGTTTGAAGGAGCTTGCATAAATATCACACCGGGAGGGAAAGGATGAAGGAAGAGATCGTATTGCTCGAGAAGGAACGTTGGGCGGGACATATCCTGCCTATGCCTTCTTATACGGCAACAGAGCACTACGCACTTTCCCTGCGGCGCACAGAGGATGGGTTTTGCGCAGAATTCGCGTTGCGTCCACTGTCATCACCGCTCGTCTTTACGCCTGAAAGGTACGATCATCCCGATCGGCTCTATGCGCCCCATTTCGAGGGCGCGGCTGCCTATGGCATTTTGCATGGAGAAGAGCTCATTGCGGTCATCGAGCTCTGCCCCGAAGAATGGAACGGCCGTATGCGCGTGACGGAACTTTGGGTGAAAGAAGACTGCCGAAGCCGCGGGTTGGGAAAGCGGCTCCTCACGTTTGCTAAGGAAGAGGCGCGTCGTACAGGGCGGCGGGCGCTCGTTTTGGAGACGCAGTCGTGCAATACGAGAGCCATCGCTTTTTATTTCCGGGAGGGGCTTTCGTTCATCGGTTTCGACGCCTGTTCCTATACCAATGAAGACATCTCTCGCGGAGAAGTGCGCCTTGAGCTGGGGATCATTTTTTGAAAGTACGGACTTTTGGCAAGATAATTCAAGTTGCAGGGGTATCCGGCAGGCATTATGTCTGCCGAATTTCTTTTTGAAAACAAAATGAGGGGTTGTAATTTGCGGCGGGAAATGGTATAATGAGATAGATTTTTCCGTCCGAGGGGCGGCAGCCGGAAGCGGCGAATAAGGAGAAACTATGGCAGAGAGCAAAAAGCGCATCGGAAAGGAGACGGCGTCGGTCGGGCTCCGCTTGCCGCAGTTCGTCGGTTACAGCGACTACTTTTACGAAACGCCGCTCTATGTGCAGATCAAAAACCTTTCGGGAGAGAGCGCGCCCTTCTCCGTCTCGGTGACGGGGGGAGAGCTGCTTGTCCCCTTTGAAGAGGAGGCGGAAGTTCCCTTCGAGAGCGCGGTGGAGCTCACCGCCGAAGGGGTCTTCAGCCCCGTCTTCCTCTCGCAGCGGGAAGAATTGCGGCAGGCGGAAGTCGTCGCCGTCCTCAGCTATAACAAAAAAGAGCTCGTCCGCACGAGCATGAACGTCACCGTGCTCCCCTATGATTGGTGGGAGGGGCTTTCGGGCAACGCCGAACGGCTCGCGGGGTTCGTACGCCCCAAGCTCTCCGACTGCGCGCGCATTCTGCAGGAGGCGGGCGAACGCCTCAAAAGGTGGAAGGAAAGCCCCGAATTTTACGGCTATGCGGGCGCGGATAAAAACGCCGTGCGGCGCGCCGCTGCCGCCGTGTTTGCCGCCCTCCGCGGCGAGGACATCGAAAAGGACGGCGAGACGGACTTGAACGAGCCGCTCTCCGCCGTGCGCGAAGGCTCTCTTCTGCGCGGAAAGAAGGCGAACGCCTTGGAGCTTGCCGTCTTTGCGGCGTCTGCCCTGGAGGCGGCGGGGCTGCATCCCGTGCTCGCCCTCGGCGGGAGCGAGGCGGGCGTGGGCGCATGGCTGTATGACAGCTGCTTTCTCGATCCCGTCACCGACGACAGCGACATCGTCGCAAAGTACTGTTCGGACGGCATCAACAACCTCTGCTTCTTTGACGTCGAGGACCTTTTTGCGGGCGGGAACGCCGCCTATACCGCCTCCGAGGCGCACTTTAAGCGCAAGCTCGCCGCGGGCGCCTTCGAATGCTTTGTCGACATCGCGCGCTGCCGTATCGGCGGGCGGGGGAGCCTTCCTTTGCGCGGCAAGAGCGGGAAAGGCTACGAACTCATCCGCGAAGAGGAGATGACGGACAGCGCCGCCCCCGCGCCTCTGCCCGAATTCGATAAGCTGGGCGGCGAAAACCTGAAGACCAAGAACCGCCAGTGGGAGAGAAGGCTTTTAGATCTCACCACCAAGAACGCGCTTCTGAACTTCACGGGGCGCAGCTCCCTGCATCTGCAATGCGCGGATGCAGACCTCCTCTTTGAAAAGCTCACCGAAAAGGGGAGCCTACGCTTGAAGGGCGGCTCGCCCGTCGAGGAGGCGTTCTTCGAAACGCAGTCCGCGCTCTCTGCCGAGCTATTTTCGCTTGAACTGAGAAAGGGTATCCTGCGCGCCTTTGCCGATGCGAAGACGACGGCGGAGACGGCGCTGCGCCTCGTGCGTCGCAACCGCGAAGCGGACGAAGAGACGGGCGCCAAGATCTTGTATCTTGCATTGGGGTTCTTGAAGTTCGTCTCGCGGGAGGATAACAAGACGCGCTTTGCCCCGCTCGTGCTCGTCCCCGTGGCGATGAAGCGCGCGAAGGGGAACGAGGACTTCGCCGTCGAAGCGGACGGGGAGTACTTCGTCAATTCCACGCTGCTTGAATATTTGAAGCAGGAGTTCAACATCGACATCCGCGGGCTGGGCGGCGACGTCTCCGCGCTCAAAATTTCCGAGATCCTTGCGATGGTGCTCGCCGAGATCGCCCCCATGAAGGGCTGGGATGTGAGCAAGGACGCCTATCTCGCCACCTTCTCCTTCCAGCGCTATCTCATGTGGAACGACATCCGCAACCATTTCGACGCGCTCAAAGGCAATCAGATCGTCTCCGCGCTGATGGGGGAACGGCTCGCGCGGCAGGAGACGAGCGTGCCTTCCGAGGACGAGTGCGACCCGCAGGATACCCTCATCCCGCTCTCTGCCGACAGCTCGCAGTATTCCGCGGTGGCGCTCTCGCGCACGGGGGCGAGCTTCGTTCTGCACGGCCCGCCCGGCACGGGCAAGAGCCAGACCATCACCAACATCATCGCCAACGCCGTCGAAGATAATAAGCGCGTCTTGTTCGTCGCCGAAAAGAAGGCGGCGCTCGACGTCGTCAAAAAGCGGCTCGACGGGATCGGCATCGGCGAATTCTGCCTCGAGATCCACTCCAACAAGACGGATAAGGCGGACGTCCTGCGCCGCCTCGAAAATACGCTCTCTCTGAAAAACGAGGGGGAGGAGCGCGGCTTCGAAGAAAAGGCGCGCAGTTTGAAGCTGCTGCGCGAAGACCTCAAAGCGCCCATGCTCGCCCTACACAAGAAGCGGAGATTGGGTCTTTCCGTGTACGAGGCCATCCTGCTCTACCTTGAAAACAAGGATGCTCCCGACATTTTGGATATCGAGAGCAGCTTTTACGACTCTCTGACCGAGCGCACCCTCTCCGAGTGCCGCGGCATGATCTTAACGGCGGCGGCTGCCGCCAAGGAGTGCGGGGGCGTGTTCCGTTCGCCCTTCGAAAATGTGGGGCTCACCGAATATTCGCAGGAAGTGCGAGACAGAGTCTTCTGCGCCGCCGAAGTGATGCTCACCGAGATCAAGCACTTGAAGGCGTATCTTTCGCTCTATCTCGAATTTTACCGGCAGAAAATTTCCACGATCACCCAGCGCAAGCTCAATTCCCTGCGCCTTCTGGCGCGCGAACTGAGCGCGGGCGTCTACGATAAATATTTTGCAAACATCGGCGAAGAGGAATTCAACGCCTTCTATCACGCCAACCGGCGGCTCGACGACACGCTCTCCTACTATTCGAAGCACTTCAAAGTCGTCGTGGAGCTCGGGAAGGACTATCCCGAAGTCAAGGCGCTTTTGGACCGCGAGGGGGACTGGCGCATGAACAAGGCGGCGCTGACGGCGGCAAAACGGCTGCAGCGGGCGGCGCTCCATCCGCTCTCGCCCGAAGATATGCCCAAGTATCTCCGCACCCTCGTCGATCTGCATTCGTTCATCGCGCTGCTCCGTGAGAGCCCGCTCTCCCGCCCCTTCTTCGACCGCGGCGGCAACATCGTCTACAAAAAGCGCGCGGAATTTTTGGCGGGGCTCTACGAGCTGCACGAAGAGGCGGCGCAGACCTTCCTCGACTACAACCCCGACGCCTTCAACGGCATGTGCGTGCGCGCCATGAGCGGCTATACCCGCCCCGTCCTCGAAGGGTACTTGAAGGCGCTCGACGCCTTCGAGGCGGCGGAGGACAGCTATCTCAAAACGACTGCCGCCGACAGGAGCAAGATCGTACAGGAAGACGTGTTGGATTACTTTTCCACCAAGGCGGGGGCGCTCATCGACAACATCGACATGCTCGCCAACTGGTGCATGTACAAGAACACCTGCTTAAAACTGCGCTCGTTGGGGTTGAGCTTTATCTCCGATGCGCTCGAAAGCGGGCGGCTGACGAGCGAAAACGTGCTCGCGGGCTTTGAAAAGAACGTCGCGAAGAACTTTTTGGAGCTCGCCATCCCGCAGGACGCCGACCTTGTCCGCCTGAGCGCGGGGACGCTCGAGGACACCGTGGAAAAATTCCGCACGCTGTGGGAGGACTTCTCCCTTGCAACGCGCAGGCACATCCGAAGCGACCTCATCTCCCGCCTGCCCCAAGCGGACGGAGAGGGGAGCCTCTCGGTGGAGCTCTCCGCCTTCACCCGCCTTGCAAAGAGCAACCTGCGCGGCTCGGGCCTGAGGACCCTCTTTTCCGAAGTGCCCGAACTTCTCCGCCGCATCTGCCCGTGTATGCTGATGAGCCCCATCACGGCGGCGCAGTATCTGGAGCCGCAGGCGGATCTTTTCGACCTCGTCATCTTCGACGAGGCGTCGCAGATGACGACCGCAGAGGCCGTGGGGTGCATCGCCCGCGCCAAGGCCGCCGTCGTCGTGGGCGATCCCAAACAGCTCCCTCCGACCGCCTTCTTTCACTCTGCCTATGTGGACGAGGAGAATCTGGAAAACGAAGACCTGGAAAGCGTCCTCGACGACTGCCTCGCCCTCGGCATGCCCGAGCGCCACCTCATCTGGCACTATCGAAGCCGTCACGAATCGCTCATCGCCTTTTCCAACAATATGTACTACGGCGGGAAGCTGTGCACCTTCCCTTCACCCGACGCGCTCGAAAGCCGCGTGCGCTTTCTGAAGGTGGACGGCACCTACGACAGGGGCTTTACCAAAGTCAACAAGAAGGAGGCGGAAGCGCTCGTGCAGGAAGTCATCCGCCGCCTCAAAGATCCCGCTCTCTCGCGGCAGAGCATGGGCGTCGTCACCTTTTCGAGCGCGCAGCGGACCGCCGTCGAAAAGCTCCTCACCAAAGAGATCGCCGCAAAGAAGCTGGATGCCGTCGCTTACGAGCGCGAAGAGCCGCTCTTTGTCAAGAACCTCGAAAACGTGCAGGGCGACGAGCGCGACGTCATCCTCTTTTCCGTCTGCTACGGCCCCGATGCGATGGGCAGGGTGTCGCTCAACTTCGGTCCCCTCAACCAGGCGGGCGGCTGGAGGCGGCTCAACGTCGCCGTCTCGCGCGCGAGGGAAGAGATGCTCGTCTTCTCCACGCTGGAAGCCGCGCAGATCGACCTCAACAAGACCTCTTCGAAGGGCGTTGCGGGGCTCAAAGCCTTCCTTGAATTTGCAGAGAAGGGCAGAACGACGCTCGCCGCGCCTCCCGCATCCGTCCGTTCGGGCGCGGGGCTCGGGCAGTTCATCGCAGAGGAGCTAACCGGCTTCGGGTATGAGTGCCGCACGGACGTGGGCGCTTCCGAATTCAAGATCGATGTCGCCGTTCTCGACCCGCGCGACAACAAGAATTTCGTCCTCGCCGTCCTGTGCGACGGGGAGACGAAGTTCTCCGTCAAGGACAGGAATATTTTACAGGTGCAGTCCTTAAAGCGCGGCAATTGGAACGTCATGCGCGTCAACAGCGTCAACTATTACAGCAACCCCAAGCGGGAGATCAAGCGCATCAAGGACTATCTCGACCGCCTCACGGGCGCGGAGCAGAAGGACGGCGCGTGGATGGAAAAGTTCTCCCGCCCTTACCGCGCGGTGGAGGCGCAGGGCGCGGAGGTCGCCGCCTACATCACGGGCGGGGTCAACGACGGCGAGATCAAAGCGCGGCTTGCTCTTCTCGTGGCGACGGAAGAGCCCATCTCGAGGAGCTTTCTGAAAACGCGCCTTCTCGAAACGTACGGCATCCGCAAGACGGGCGCGCGCGTGGAGGCGCGGCTCAACGCCCTCATCGACGAGTGCAAATTCAAAAGAGAGCGCGTTCTCGGCACCGACTACTACTATAAGACCGACCGCGCCGTTCAGATCGGCAAATTCCGCGTGGAGAGCGAGCCTATTCTCCGCGGCGAGACGGACACGACGCCCTTCGAGATGGTGTCGCTCATCAAGGCGGCGCTCTCGGGGCGTGTGAGCCTGTATTTCGACGAGCTCACGGCGCTTGCGGCGCAGGCGCTGCACCTTCCCCGCTATTCGGAAGCGTTCGTCTCCTATCTGAGCGATTGCGTCTCCTTCGGGGAGCAGAAGGGCATTCTGGTGCGCTCGGTCTCCGACCGCATCTCGCTGGCTTGATTTTTTGAAACAGAGGGCGGGCGGCGCGCCGAACAGCGCGCCGCCCCCAAAAAAGAGGGGGC
>URMI01000005.1 GCA_900548845.1 uncultured Clostridia bacterium
GCGCCCTTTGCGCTTTGCAAAGGGCGCGCCGTTTTTTTACAAAAAAACCGCCCCTTGCGGGGCGGCATAGCCAATAGAACTTTATTTCTTTTTGCCGAGCAGCCGCTGCACGAAGGGAGGCAGCTTCTGATCCTGCGGGCTTTCGGGCGTGTAGTCGTCCTCGGGCGCTTCGGTCGGTGCGGGGCGCTGTGCCGCACGGGGGTCTGCATACGCCGCCCCGTTCTGAGGATAGGGCTGCGCGCCTGCGTTGGGCGCATCGTACAAATTCTGCTGGGGCTGAGGCTGCGTGCCGTAGTAAGCGTTCTGCGGCTGGCGGGGCTCATTCCCGTAGAAAGCGCCGCGGGGCGTCGTGGGCGCCTGAGGCGGGTTGCCGTAATAGGTGCCGGGCTGCTGCGGGCGGGGCGCATACCCCTGAGGAGCCTGCTGCTGCGCCTGCTGCGCGGAGAACGCGGAGAGCGGGCGGGAAGGAGCCTGAGGCTGACGGGGAGCCCCCTGCCCCTGCTGAGGCATGGGAGGACGCGCCGCCGCGGGGCGCTGCTGCTGATAGGCGGGCGCACGCGAGGAGAGCTGATTGGTCCCCTCTCTGCCCGCTGCAGGGAAGCCCGTCGCGATGACGGTGACTTCCACTTCGTCGCTGATATTTTCGTCGATGCACGCACCGAAGATGATGTTCGCGGAGTAGTCCACGACGCCGTGGATGAGGTTTGCCGCCGTCTTGACTTCGTCGAAGGTGAGATCGTTCCCGCCGACGACGTTGAGGATGACGCCCGTGGCGCCCTCGATGGTCGTTTCGAGCAGCGGGCAGTTGACGGCAAGGCGCACCGCTTCCATGATGCGGTTCTCGCCCTTGGCGACGCCCACGCCCATGTGCGCGAGGCCGCGGTCTTTCAGGATGGTCTTGACGTCGGCAAAGTCGAGGTTGATGAGGGCGGGCGTGACGATGAGATCGGCAATGCCGCGGATACCCTGCTTTAACACCTCGTCCGCAACGCGGAGCGCTTCCGCCATGGGAGCGTTGCGGGGAACGACGTCCCCGATCTTTTCGTTGGGGATGATGATGAGCGTATCGACGTACTTGCGAAGGTTATCGATGCCCTTCATCGTATTGTCCATACGGCGCTTGCCTTCGAAGGAGAAGGGCTCGGTGACGACCGCCACGGTGAGGATCTTCATATCCTTGGCGATCTTGGCGATGACGGGTGCGGCGCCCGTACCCGTGCCGCCGCCCATGCCTGCCGTGATGAAGAGAAGGTCGGTCTTTTCCACCGCCTTGACGAGCTCTTCCTTGCTCTCTTCGGCGGCAGCGCGGCCGATCTCGGGGTCGGCGCCCGCGCCGAGGCCCTTGGTAAGATGAGCGCCGATCTGGATCTTGGTCTTTGCCTTGCTGCAGGAAAGGATCTGCGCGTCCGTATTGACGGCGATATATTCCGCACTCGAAATGCCGGCATCGATCATGCGGTTGACGGCATTGTTGCCCGCGCCGCCGACGCCGATGACCTTGATGCGCGCACGGCCGCTGAGCTCGGGCTCCACGGGCATGGGCTGAGGCTGACGGTCCCCCATATCATCTCTTCCCAGGAAGGGCACGTTGTCGTTATACATCAGTGGTTAACCTCCGAAAATATTCAAAAATCGTTTCAAAGATCCGCTCGCGCGGGAATCTTCCGATGCCATGTCGATGAGGGCGATGCGCGAGCTCATCGAGGGCTTATTGTAGTAGGGAAGGTCGGGTGCGACCTGCTCACACACGCAGCTCAGCCGCTTGCTCATGTGCTCGAGCGCGCCGCGGATGCCCGCGAACCCTTCGCCCGAGACATAGATGGGCTTACTGTCGAGCTCCTTGCCCGAACATTCTTCCAGGAAACGGCCGACGAGCTCGCACAGATCGTCGAGCCCCGCCTTGACTTCTTCGATGAACTCTTTGGTGGGGATCTCGTAGCTCCTGCCGCCGTAGACGACTTCGCGGTTCTTGGCGTCCCGCTTCAAATAGAGATTTGCCTTAGCAAGCAGCGCCGTTGCGACTTCGTAAGGGAGGGAGAAGCGCTTCATGAGGCGGACGGCGATCTGCCCCTCCCCCGCCCAGAAGGTGCGTTGGGCGAGCACGCCGTTGCCGAGCAGCACCAGGAAGGATGAGGAAAGATGGCCGATATCGAGAAAGAGCGCATATTCATCGCGCGTTTCGGGCGGGATGAGATATGCCGCCATCGCAAACTGCGTGGGAAGGAAATGAAGCTCGATACGGCGGCGGGAGAAGATGTGTTCGAGCGTATTTGCAAAGTACTCGCTCACATAAAAGTAGGAAAGGACGCCCGAGAGCCCCGTCGAATAGAGGCCGACGGGATCGGCGACGCGGCGGTTGTCTGCCGTGACGTACACCATGCTCGTCACGCGCATGTAGCGCCAGCCGTCGGGCTGCTTTCTCCCCATCGAAAAGAGCTGATCGAGCTCCTTATTGCTTATTTTGAGTTTCTTGGGAAAGCCGAGGTCCTGCTCGCGGGGCTCCACCTTGGTGAATTCCCCGGGGACGCCCACATAGAGGGAGCGGATCTTTTCGCCGCAGACCTGCTGGACGGCGTCGAGCGCACGCAATACTGCCGCCGAAAGATCGGAGACGTCGTAAAATTCCCCGTCCTGATAGCCGCCGTACGATTCGGTTTTGCTCGCCTTAAAGACGAATGTGCGGTTCACGCCCCGCTCGCCGACGAATACGGCGACTTCCGAGGAACGGATATCCAACACAGCAATGCTCTTGCCCGCCATCGCGCCTTCCTTTGTACTTTCCTGCAATACAGCAGTATTCTGTCATAAATTATAGCAAAGGCGGGCTGTATTGTCAAGAGATTGTGGTGAGATTTCCTTCCGACCACTAAAAAAAGCGCCTCGAGGAGAAGCGCTTTTTGGCACAATTTGCTTAATTTGGGCGGCTTTACAGGGAAGCGCGGTGATTGCTCACGGTAAATCCCCCGTCGATGGAGTCGATGACGTCGAAGAAGCCGTACGTCTTTTGCGTCTCCGAAAGGGAGAGGTACTTTTCGATCACCGCCTCCGCCTTCTCCTCCGTATGGTTTTCGGGAGTGAAGATCTGCACGGTCACCCCTTCGCGCATGGCGAGGAGGAAGTACGCGCCCAGCTCGTATTCCGTCGAGAGCGTCACCGAGACGACGTTGGCGCGCGCATCCCCGAGCGCTTCCGTGAACACGGAGAGCATGGAAACGAGCTCTTGAGCATACTCGCCCGAGACCTTCGTGCCCGCCTCCCCCGCAAGCAGGGCAAAGCCGTTGAGAAGGATGTTCTCCCCGCCGCGGCGGTTCACGTTCTGCTCGCGGTCGTAAAGGTACACGCCCTCTTCGTCGAGGATGGCGTAAAGCCCGTTCTCGCGGCGGAAGGCATAGCATTCTTTGCGCTCTTCCACGGTGAGCGACACCGTGCGGGGGAAGTGCTTTTCCGCCGAGACGACGCGGAAGGCGGGATAGCGTTCTACCACCCCTTCCACCTCTTCGAGCTTCAGAAAGGTCGTGCTCCTGCCGACGTAAGCATCGGTGAGTTCGCCCTGAAGGAGCACCGCCTCCGCCTCCCCCTGCGAGGAACAGACGGAAAAGTGCACCTCGACGCGCGCCACGGTGAAGACGGCGTTGAGCGCCGCCGCGATGACGGCGATGAGGAGCGCCACGGCGACGCCCGTGAGGATGAGTACCTTCTTCTTCATTCGTATCTCCTTGCCGGAGGTTCAGACGCGCACGCGCGCGATCTTCGCCCCGAGCTTTCTGAGTTTGTGCGGCAGGTCTTCATAGCCGCGGTCGAGATGGGAAAGATCCAAAACTTCGCTTTCGCCCTCCGCGCCGAGCGCGGCGACGACGAGTGCGGCGGCTCCCCTCAGATCCCCCGCGACGAGGGACGCCCCGTGCAGGCGGGGAACGCCGCGGATGAGCGCAGTCCTTCCCTTGACTTCGATGTCCGCCCCCATCTTTCTGAGTTCGGGCACATACTTGAAGCGCGTTTCGAAGAGGTTCTCTTCGATGAGCGCACACCCCTCCGCCCCGCTGTTGAGGGCGGCTGCCTGCGCCTGCAGATCGGTGGGAAACCCCGGAAAGGGCATCGTTTCGATGCGGCGGTTGCATTTGAGTTTCCCCAAACTTTCCAGTCTTATTTTATCATTTTTTGCCCCGATCTTGCAACCGTTTTCACGCAATTTATGTAAAAGGAGCCCGAGATTCTCGGGCGCGACGCCCTGTGTTTCCACCTCTCCCCCGCACACCGCCGCCATGATGAGATAGGTGCCCGCCTCGATGCGGTCCTTCATGGGGGCATACGAGACGCCCCTGAGCTTTTTCACGCCCTCGACTGCGATGACGTCGGTGCCCGCGCCGCATATCTTCGCCCCCATCGCCTGCAAAAAGCGGGCGAGATCGACGATCTCGGGTTCGCGGGCGGCGCCTCGTAAAACCGTCTCCCCTTCCGCCATGACGGCGGCGAGCAGCACGTTTTCCGTCGCCCCGACGCTGGGGAAATCGAGAGAGATCTCCGCCCCTTTGAGGTTATCGCACTCACAGAAGATGTAGCCGTCCTCTTCGTCGATGCTCACGCCCAAGCGGCGGAGCGCCGAAAGGTGCATGTCGATGGGACGGAGCCCGATGTCGCAGCCGCCCGGATACGCGATGAGCGCGCGGCGGAAGCGCGTCAAGAGCGAGCCGAGCATGAAGACGGAAGACCTTAACTCCCGCGTGAGGGAGGGCGGGATCTCGTGCGAGCAAGAGGAGGCGCTGTCGATGGTGACGTCGCCGCCCGAAAAGGTCACTTCGGCGCCCAGCTCGCGCAGGATCTGCGCCATGCACATCGCATCCGAGATGGCGGGCACGCCGCGGATGGTGACGGGCTCTTCCGTGAGCACGGAGGCGGCAAAGAGCGGCAGGACGGCGTTTTTGGCGGAAGAGACGGGAACGCTCCCCAAAAGCTTCCTGCCCCCGGTGATGAGTAATTTGTCCATAGTTTTCTCCCCGTGACAAATGGCACGGGCGCGGCACTTTTGCTGCGTGCGCGCCCGGTCGCTTCCCTATCATCTTATGCCCCGCTTTGCCGCCGTGACACGCCGAACACGAGCCCCATGCCCGCCATCGTGACGATGAGCGAGGTGTTGCCCGCGCTCACGAGGGGGAGCGGCAGCCCCGTGGGCGGCACGCAGCCGCTGACGACGAGCGCGTTGAGCGCCGCCTGCACCGCAAAGGCGAACATGATGCCCGAAACGAGCAGGTACTCATAGAACGTGTGTGCGTTCGCCGCGATGCGGAACCCCCGCCATGCGACGAACCCGATGAGGAGGAACAGGCACAAGACGCCGAAAAAGCCCGTCTCCTCGGCGATGACGGAGAGGATGAAATCGCTCTCGGCGAAGGGCAGAAAGCGGTATTTCTGCCGCGAAGAGAACAGCCCCACACCGAACAGATCGCCGTTTGCGAGCGCATAGAGCGACTGGATGAGCTGATAGCCCTCATCCTGCGGGGACGCCCACGGATCGAGGAACGCCATGAGGCGGCGGAGGCGGTAGGGCTCCGCCAGGATGAGCACGGGCACCGCCAAGAGGATGGGAAGCAGGATGAGAAGGAGCGTCTTTTTGGGCGTACCCGCAAGAAAGAGCATCCCCAGCATGAGCGCGCCCATGACCATGGTGACGGAGAGGTTGGGCTCCAGCAGGATGAGGACGCAGAGGGCGGCGCCCGCCCCGAGGACGGGAAGGATGCCCGAAAAACGGCGCGGACGGGAGGGATCGGAAGCAAAATGCCCCGCAGAAAAGAGCACGAAGGCAAACTTTGCAAGCTCGGAAGGCTGCAGCGTGACGGGTCCCAGCCCCAGCCAGCGGGTGGCGCCGTAGCTCGTCTTCCCGAGCCCCGGGATGAACACCGCCGCAAGCAGGAGAACGGCCGCAACGAGCGCCGGAACGCCCGCTTTTTTCCACCGCGCGGCGTCCGCACGGGAGAGAAAGAGCATCGCGGCAAGCCCTAAGAAAAACCCCAGAAGCTGTTTTTTGAGGAAGTAGAACGCATCGCCGTACTGCACCTTCGCCGTATAACAGCTCGCTGAATACACGAAGAGCACGCCGAGCGCCGCGATGGCAGCGACGCCGCCCAGAAAGAGCACGTCTCCCCTCCCCCGCCGCGCATGCGCCGCAGGGGAGACTTTGAACATAAGCGCGCGGCTCTTCTCAGTCAAGCGATGTATCCTCTTTGCCCGTTTCTCCCCTCTCCCCGTCCCCCGCTGCCGCTTCCGGGGCGGAAGACTCCGCATACGCCTTGACAAGAGATGCAAACTTTTCGCCGCGCTCCTCGAAGCTGCGGAACTCATCGAAGCTCGCCGCGGCGGGCGAGAGAAGCACGTTCTGGCCCGGCCGCGCCGTGAGGCAGGCGACGTTTACTGCGACCTCGAAGGGGCGGCAGAGGGTGACGGCGGTGAAGTTTTCCTCCATCGCGGCGTTCATGAGGCGGAAGGCGCACTCGCCGAAGAGCACCGCGTGCACGACGCGCGAGCGTTTGAGCGCAGAAAAGAGCGGGCCGAACTGCTCCCCTTTGTCCTTCCCGCCGACAAGAAGCACCGTCTCCCTGTCCAGCCCCGCGACCGCTTTCAGGCAGGAATCGACGTTGGTCGCCTTGGAATCGTCGATGTAGACAACGCCATTCTTTTCGAGCACCTTCTCGAGGCGGTGCGAGACCCCCTTGAAGGAAGAGAGCGCAGATGCGATCGCTTCATTCCCCACGCCCATGAGTTTCGCCGCGGCAATCGCGGCAAGGGCGTTTGCAAGGTTGTGCTCCCCGCGCACCGAAAGATCGTCCGTAGAGAGCACCTTCTCCCCCTTGAAACAGAGATGATCGTCCTCCAAATACGCGCCTTCGACGCGCTCTTTCACGGAAAACCACACGACCTGCGCCTTGGTGTGCTCGGCGAACGAACGCACGACAAGATCGTCGCGGTCAAGGACGGCGTACTCGCTCTCCGTGCAGTTTTTGAGCAGTTTGCGCTTGAGATAGATGTAGTTTTCCATGTTGTAGTGGCGGTCGAGGTGGTCTTCCGCGATGTTGAGGACGACGGCGACGTGCGGGCGCAGGGAGGAGAGCGTCTCGAGCTGAAAGGAGGAGACTTCGACGGCGGCAACGCCGCCGCTTCTGAGCTTTCCCGCCGCCGCGGTGAGCGGGAGCCCGCTGTTCCCGCAGGCGAAGCACTCCTTGCCCGCCGCGCGGAAGATGCGCTCGAGCATGGTGACGGTGGTCGTCTTGCCGTTGGTGCCCGTGACGGCGACGGCGGGGCAGGAAAGCGCCAAAGCGCCCAGCTCCATCTCTCCCGTCACCCGCTTCCCGTGGGTGCGGAAAAAGCGTGCGAGCGGATGATCGATGGGGATCCCGGGGCTCAGGACGAGGATGTCACACTCCTTGGCGCGCTCTGAAAGTTCTTCTCTATGTACGATGCGGCAGCCTTTTTCGGAAAGCGAGGCGATCGCTTTTTGCACGCTTTCCCCCTCCGCATCGTCATATGCATACACCTTGGCGCCGCGGGAGAGGAGAAATTCCGCCGCCGAAACGCCCGAGCGGGAGAGCCCCGCCACCAGAAAGACCTGTTGAGAGAACAGCATGATGCCTCCTTAAAGATAGGGAAGGAGCAATAAAAGCCCGAAAAACGCCGTAACTGCCGCATAGCAATAGGCGATCTTGCCTTCCGAAAAGCCCTTCTCCTGAAAGTGGTGATGGATGGGCGCCATCAGAAAGATGCGCTTTTTCCTCGTTTGATAGGATATGACCTGAAGGATGACGGATATGCCGGACAGGACGAACATCGCCCCCAAAAAGGGCAGAAGAAGGACGTTCCCCGAAAAGAGGGAGATCGCCGCCGCAAAGCCGCCGAGGGCGAGCGAGCCCGTATCCCCCATGAAGACGCTCGCCCGCCCCACATTGAAGACAAGGTACGCGGCAAGCGCCCCCGCAAGGCAGAAGGAGAGCACTTCGAGCCCGCCGCTCTGCCCTTCGAGCGCTAAAAGCGCCCCCAGAAAGAGGAAAAATACCGCCGAAACGGAGCCCGCGAGCCCGTCCAGCCCGTCTGTTAAATTGACGCAGTTGACCGTCGCGAGAAAGACGAAGACGCCGAGCGGCACGATGCCCCAGGAAAGGTCTATCATCTGCTTTGTGAAGGGGAGATACACTTTGGTCGCCCCCGCGTACAGGCAGTAGAACGCCGCGATGAGCGCGACGGCGAGCTGAAAGCAGATCTTCTGATAGGGGCGGAGGCCGAGGTTGTCCTTCCGCCGCTTTTTCAACAGGTCGTCCAAAAGCCCGACGAGCAGGTACCCTCCCCCCACCGCGAGGGCGGGAAAGAGACGGCCGTCGCCCTGAAAGAGGAGAAGGGAAGCGCCCGCCGCGGCGAGCGTAAAGCCCAGCCCGCCCATGGTGGGCGTGCCTCCCTTATCCCGGTGCTCCTTCACATAGCATAAGATGTTCTGCCCCGCGCCCGCCCGCTTCAAGAGCGGGATCTCTATCGCACACAGCGGAAGCGAGAGCGCAAAGCCCGTTAAAAGACAGAGAACAAGTTCGTGCATCACAATCTTTCCAAAGCCGCCTTGATGACAGCTTTGTCGTTGTAGCGGTATTTTATTCCCATGATCTCCTGCGTCGTCTCCCCGCCCTTGCCCGCGACGAGGAGAATATCCCCCGCCTTCAAGTGTGTGAGGGCGTATTCGATCGCCTTTTCGCGCTCCTCGACGGCAACATAGCGGTCGGAAACTTCGCGGTAGCCCTTCTCGATCTCGGCGATGATGGCGACGGGGTCTTCATAGCGCGGGTTATCGGACGTGAGGACGGAAAAGTCGGCGAGGCTCGCCGCGACCTCCCCCATGACGGCGCGCTTGCCTTCATCCCGGTTGCCCCCGCAGCCGAAGAGCAGGATGAGCCTTCCCTTGCACTCCTCTTTGAGGGCGGTGACCGATTTTTCGAGGCCGTCGGGCGTGTGCGCGAAGTCGACGAAGATATCCGCCCCGTTGTAGGACGCCACCCATTCGAGCCGCCCGTCCACCTCCTGCGTCGAGGAGATGCCGCGGGAGACGGCGTCGCTGCTCAGCCCGAGCGCTTTGGCTGCCGCCGCGGCGGCGAGCGCGTTATACACGTTATGCCGCCCCACGAGGCGCAGCCGCGCTTCGACGAGTTCATCGGAGAGGTTGAACACGACGCGCGAGGAGCGCAGCTTCTTTTCTTCCACGACGG
This sequence comes from uncultured Clostridia bacterium, assembly GCA_900548845.1. Taxonomy (GTDB): domain Bacteria; phylum Bacillota; class Clostridia; order Christensenellales; family Borkfalkiaceae; genus Gallimonas. The sequence goes on from URMI01000005.1 coordinate 9,234, forward strand.
CAAAGCAGTCGGCGGGGCTTTCGAGCCCGTAAGTGATACAGGGCATGCCGCCCTTTGCGAGCATTCCCGAAAACGCGTCGTCCGCATTGAGGACGGCAAGGCGGCAGCGCTCCTTTTGAAAGAGCTTCGCCTTTGCCGCGCCGTAGCGTTCCATCGAGCCGAAGAAATCGAGATGATCGCGCGTGAGGTTGGTAAAGACGGCAGCGTCGTAGACGATCGGGCAATCCTTCCTGAGGGCGAGCGCGTGCGCCGAAACTTCCATGACGACGTACTCCGCGCCTGCCTCCGCCATGTCTTTGAGGAGCGGGAAGAGGTGGAAGGGATCGGGCGTCGTGAGCTCGGGCGCGATGACGGTGTCCTGAAAGCGCGCGCCCAGCGTGCCGATGAGCCCCGCCCGTTTTCCCGCCGCCTCTAAAATATGAAAGAGGAGATGCGCCGTCGTCGTCTTGCCGTTGGTGCCCGTGACGGCGATAAGCCTGAGCTTCCGCTCGGGATGCCCGCAGAACGCCGCCGCGATGCGCGCCATCGCCTCGCGCGAGTCGGGCACGATGAGCTGCGGCGCGGGCAGGGGCAGTTCGTGTTCGGTGACAAAGGCGGCAGCGCCCCTCCTCAGCGCCTCTTTCGCAAAGAGATGTCCGTCTGCATGCGTGCCCGCGATGCAGAAAAAGAGGTCGCCCTCCCCCACGGCGCGGCTGTCGGCGCACAGGGAAAGGATGTCCGCATCCCCCACCAGCCTCTTTTGTAAAAGTCCTTCCGAAAGCGAGGAAAGCTTCAACCCTCCACCCCCTTGAAATGTATCGTCTCCGCGATGCCGCGGAAAATTTCTCCCGCACAGGGCGCGGCGACGGTGCTGCCGTAATAGGAACCCTGCGGCTCGTCGACAATGACGAGAACAAGATAGCGCGGGTCGTCCGCGGGGAAGTACCCCACGAAGGAAGAGACGTACTTGCCCGCAGCGATGTGCCCGTTCTCGTATTTCTGCGCGGTGCCCGTCTTGCCCGCGACGCGCAGCCCTTCGACATACGCCTGCTTGCCGCTGCCCTCTTTGACGACGCCTTCGAGCATGGAGGAAAGGAGCTTCGAAGTCTCCTCGCTCACCGTGCGGCAGAGAAGGCGCTTCCCGGATTCGAGATACACGGCGCCGTCCTCCGAAGAGATGCTCTTGACGAGGCGGGGCGCGTAGTAATATCCCCCGTTGACTGCCGCCGCGGCGGCGCACGCGAGCTGCAAAGGCGTCACCGCGATGCTCTGCCCGAATCCGATGCGCGCAAGGTCGCTGTTTTTCAAGGTGCTTTCGGGGAGCAGCATGCCGATCGCCTCGCCCGAAAAGTCGATGCCCGTGGCGCTGCCGAAGCGGAATTTTTCGAGATAGTCGTAAAAGGTCTCCTTCCCGAGCGCGAGGACGATATCCACAAAGCAGGGGTTGCAGCTGTTGTTGAGCGCTCCCGCAAGCGTGAGGTTGGCGTGTTTGCCGTTCTTGTGATCGCTCCAGCAGCGGATCGTAGAGCCCTCCACATTGCGGGTGCGGCTGCTCGAAAAGACGGTCTGCGGGGAATAGGCGCTCTTGTTCCCGCGGAGATATTCTTCGATGTTCGCTGCCGCCGTGACGATCTTGAAGGTGGAACCGGGCTCATAGGCGTCGCTGATAAGCGCGTTGCGGGAGAGGGCGTTGAGCTCCGACGCATCCCCGCGCGGGATGTCGTTGAGGTCGTACGAGGGAAGGTTGACCATCGCGAGCACGGAAAAATCGGAAGGGTCGAGCACGATGCACCGCGCCGCCTTTGCCCCGTGTTCTTCGAGGGCGCGCGCCATCACCTCTTCCGCGAGCGATTGGATGCGCACGTCGAGGGTGAGCGTCACGTCGAGCCCGTCCTCTGCGGGGATGTAGGAAGCGCCCGTGCCCTCGATCTCGGCGCCGACGAGGTCGGTCTCGTACAAGATCTCCCCCTTCGTGCCCGCAAGATAGCCGTCGTACTGCTTTTCGATGCCCGTGAGCCCCGCGCCGTCCGAAGAGGAAAAGCCGAGCACCTGGCAGCCAAGAGCGCCGTAAGGATAGACGCGGCGGTTATCCCGCGCGTAATAGATGCCTTGCAGGTTTGTCCCCTCCACGGCGGCGACCGTCTCCTTTTCCACGCGGCGCAGGAGGACGATCTCCGAACTCGAACGGTCGGAAAGCTTTGCAAGGAGGGACTCGTAGGAGAGCGGCAGAAGGGAGGAGAGCGCCCTTGCCGTCTTTTCCGCATCCTGCACGGCGTTGGCGCGGGCGTAGAGGGTGTACGCCGCCGTGTTGCCCGCGAGAAGTTCGCCGCTCGCATCGAAGATGTTGCCGCGCTCGGGGGCGACGGGCAGTTCCCGCGTCCACTGATCGACGGCGCGGGCAAGCAATTCACGCTCCCAGACGAGCTGGACATAGAAGAACCTGCCCAGAAAAAGGCAAAAAAGAAAGGCTATCGCCGCAAGCACGGCAAATAACCTCTTTCGTAAGACGGTGAGCGAGACGTTCGCTTTCCGCAATATGCAGTTCTCCTTCGGGCGTCAGTCGGCGCGGGTCATCCCGTGCTCCTGTGCCCACTGGTCGATGAATTCTTCGCTGTTGTAATGGTCGATCTGCGCCTGGATCTCTTCGGCGCGCTCCGTGAGCATCTGGACCTGCTCCTGACGGGAGAGGACTGCCGCTTCTGCGGAGTTGAGGAGCGCCGTATTGACGCAGATGAGCGAGATCATGGCAACGACGACGACCGCGACGCACGCGAGCGCCACCTTTGCCTTCGTCGAAAGCGCACGGAAGAACGCGACAACGGCGTTTTCCTGCCGTTCCACCGTCTCGATGCGCTGAGGGGCGCGCGTTGCGGCGTCCAGCGTCATGCGGGTGGGAAGAGCGTCGTCCTCATCCTCTTCTTCGAAGACGGGAGCGGCTGTCCCCGCATACGCGCCTGCCTCTGCGGGGGCATAAGCAGGCGCAGCGGGTACATAGGAGGAGTCGTAGGTGGGAGCCACCACGGTATTATCGATGAGTTCGCCGTTCTGATAGGTGAGCCCTTCAAAGAGCTGCTTCTTTTCCGCGGCGGGCGCGGCGGGAGAGGCGTAGCTCGCCTGAGGCGCATAGGACGGCATATCCCCCATGCGCGTTAAGGGCATCCCCGCACGGATGGGCACATAGTCGTTGAGGCGCTGTGCAGCGCTGGGAGCGCCGGGCGTCGACGAAGGGACGACGGGCGCGTGATATTCGGGCTCGCGGTAATCGGAGCGGTAGACAGGCTGATAGTAGTTCTGCTGCGGCGCGCTCTCGGGAGCGTATGCGGGCGCATAGCTGCGGGAGGGTGCCTCAGGCGCGTACGCGGGCGCAGACATATCGTACGTCTTGAGCGACGGATCGGCATGCGCGGGATCGTAGGCCTGCGTGTTGTATGCATAGGGTTCCGCCCAGGGTTCGTTCTGCTGCGGTTCGATGAGCTTTCTGTAATTTTCGGAGATTGATCTCCCGTGCAGCTGCGCCGCGTCGTTCTCCTGCTTGCGGTACTCCCTCTGCTCCTCACTCAGTCTTGCGATCTCTCTGTCCAATACGGGGATGCCTGCCACCTTCGTTGCTCCTTATAACTTATTCTTTGGTATGGCCATTCATGCCTCTATCTTGCATGCGATGCGGAGCTTGGCACATTTGCTCCGCGAATTTTCCTGCATTTCTTCCGCGCTTGCGACGATGGGCTTTTTGTTGACAAGCTCCACCTCTTTCTTCTTGCCGCACACGCAGACGGGGAATTGCGGCGGGCAGGTGCAGGGCGTCTGTAATTCGCGGAAGGTCTCCTTCACGATCCTGTCTTCCAGGGAATGGAAGGTGAGGATGCAGATCCTGCCGCCCGTATTCAAGTGCCTGACAAGGCCCTTGATGCACTCTCTCAGACCCGTCAGTTCGCCGTTGACTTCGATGCGGATCGCCTGAAAGGTCTGCCGCGCGCACGCGGGGGAGCGGAACTTTAAGGGGATGCTCTCTTCCACGATCGCGGCGAGTTCGCCGCACGTCGTGATGCGATCCTTTTCCCGCCGCCGCACGATGTTGGATGCGATGGCGCCCGCAAAGCGCTCTTCCCCGTAGTCACGGAGGATGCGGAAGAGCTTTTCTTCCGCGTAGTCGTTCACGACGTCCTCTGCCGTGAAGCCCGACTCCCTGTCCATTCTCATATCGAGCGGTGCGGATGCCTTCCGGTACGAAAACCCTCTCTCTTCGTCGTCGATCTGATGAGAGGAAATTCCGAGGTCCAATAGCACACCGTCGAGCCTGTCCGCACCCGCTCGCTTGAGAATTTCCGAATATTTCCGGTAGTCTGATTTGTAAAGCTGAAATCTTCCCTCAAACGGCCTGAGCCGTTCGCCTGCGGCTTTTACAGCCTCTTCGTCGCGGTCGGTCCCGATGAGGCGCACCGTAGGATCGCTTTCGAGGATCGAAAAGGAGTGACCCCCGCCGCCCACCGTGCCGTCGAAGTACACGCCGTGGGGCTTGATGGCAAGCCCTGCAATGACTTCGTCGAGCATCACGGGCCTGTGATAAAAGGGAAGCATCGTTTAGAAATCCACGAGGGCAAGAGCTTCGTCCATCGAGAGCTCCTCGTTCGCCTTATCGTAAACTTCCTTCGCCCAGATCTCGATATAGTTGCCCATACCGATCGTGACGACTTCCTTCTTGATCCCCGCAGCCTGGCGGAAGGAAGCGGGAAGCAGCGTTCTGCCCTGCTCGTCTTCCTGGAGCTGTTCGATGGAGGAAAGGATCTTGCGCTTGGCGGCGAGCAGCTTGGGATCGCCCGAGTGGATGTCGTTGAGCTTTTCGACGCGCTCGTCCATCACCGCCTGAGGGTACACCGCGATGCACCCCTGCGAGCCGATGATGAAGCTGTATTCCTTCCCGAGGCCGGTGCGGAATTTCGCCGGGATGCGTATTCTGTTTTTCGCGTCCATCGCGTGATAGACCGTTCCGGTGAAAGCAGCCATCCGTCCTCTCCTTTTAGAAGTTGAAACTATTATAACACAGGTATTTTCCCCTGTCAACCACTCATGACCACTTTTTTTTGGAAAAGTCAAAAAAGTTTTCGCTCGTCTGTGAAAATATGACGTTTTTCGGCGGAAATCGCGTGGAAAACATATGTTCGTTGTGTAATTTATTGTATAATTTCGGCGAATTAAGAAAAATCACCTCATTTTTTGTTGCGCATTCACATTCTTGCACGGAACGTTTGTTTGTGGTCAAGCCGCCCTTTTGGTGGTCAGAAATCCCTGCGAGTGGCTGCCCGTCCCTGCCCGCGAGGGAAAGCACGCGGCGTGCCGTGCCCGGGTTGCCGTCGAAGACGGGAGAGGAGTAAAACGCCGCGATCTCATCTTTGACGAGCGTGTAGTGCGTGCAGCCTAAAACGACGCCGCCGAACGCGCCCCGCGGAAGATGGCAGGAAAGGGAAAGCGGCTCCCCTTCCGTGACGAAACGCTCCACGGCGGAGGCGAGGCGGGGCGGGGAAAAGACGGTGAAGCGTTCC
>URMI01000006.1 GCA_900548845.1 uncultured Clostridia bacterium
CTGCGCGAGCTCGACCCCGACCTTGCGACCCCTGCGGCGGAAAACCTCGTCTATCAGAATTTCCCCGCCATGGTGTTCGGCTTCCCCATGATGCTTTTGGCGACCTTCGCGCCCGCAAACCCCGAGTGGACGCTGCTCATCATCACAGGCTTCTTCATCGTGATGAACATCATCCTCTTCCGTAATCAAATTTTCAGGCGGAAAAAGAAGGACGCCTCGGCTCCCCCTGCACCGCCCGCAGAATAAACGGCAAAATAAAAATACGCCCCGCGCTTGAAAGCGCGGGGCTGTTGTTTTTAGAAAAAGTCAGTTGAGGGCGCGCGTCACCGAGCAGGCGATGACGCCGGGGCCGACGTGGCAGGCGACGCTCAACGAGAGCGGATCGCAGAAGCTCACGGGGATATTGGGGAAGGCGGCGGCAAGTTCCGCTTCGAACGCCCTGATCTCCTCCTCCCGCGCGGTGTGCGCGAGGCAGATGCGCATCTGCCCTGCCGCCGCAAAGTCTGCAAAGCGGGTCGCAAGATCGCTCTTCAAAGCATCCGTCATCACCTGCTTTGCCTGCTTCAAGGTCTGCACCTTCTTGAAGGCGTCGAGCTTGCCGCCCTGGATCTGCAGAACGGGCTTGACGCGCAGGATAGTGCCGATGAGCGCCGCCGCGGGGGTGAGCCTTCCGCCCTTTTTGAGATATTTCAGCGTATCAAGCGTGAGATAGATGCTGCTGTCCGCGGCGGAGGCTTCGAGCTTTCTTGCGATCTCCTTGGCGCTCATGCCGCGCTCGGCAAGCGAAAGGGCATCAAAGACGCTGTGCTTCAAGGAGATGGAGATGCGGCGGTTATCGACGACCTGCACTCTGCCGTCATACTCATTGGCAAGCTGCTGTGCCGTGTGGCAGCTTTCCGAAAGGGCGCTCGACATGGGGATATGCACCACGTCGCACCCCTCTTCAAGAAGGCGTTCCCAAACCTCCGTGACGCTCGCCGTCGAAGGCTGCGAGGTAGAAACGGAAACATCCTTTGCAAGATATTCGTAAAATTGTGCCTGCGTGAGGTCGATGTCCTCAAAATACTGCTCGCCATCGATGACAAACGGCATGGGGATGACGGAAATTCCCAGTCTTTCCGCCTCGGCCTGCATGATGCCGCTGTTGGAATCGGTGACGATCTTTACCATTGCCATGATCGTTCTCTCCAATTCTTTGTTTTTGTTCACTTCGTGACTCATTCATTATAGGGAAGTCGGGGCGCGTTGTCAAGGGAACGGGCGCACTTTTCAAAAAGAAAAACAAAAACAGAAACTTGACAATTTGCGGTCTGCGTTCTATAATAAAAGGTGCGAAGGAGCGCAAAATGGCGCGTTCCGACGCGTCAAGACCGAGATAACAGGGAGGAACCATGTACCGCATTCTCAAGAAAAAAAGCCTCAATCCCACCGTCACGCTGATGGAGATCGAGGCGCCCTTCGTCGCAAGAAAGGCGCGCGCGGGGCAGTTCATCATCCTCCGCGCGGACGAGCGGGGAGAGCGCATCCCCCTCACCGTTGCGGGCTGCAACAAGCAAACGGGCGCCGTTACCATCATCTTCCAGGTCGTGGGCGGCGCGACGATGACCCTGAACGCCCTCAATGAAGGCGAGTGCATCGCCGACTTTGTGGGGCCTTTGGGCAACCCCACCGAAGTGGAGGGCATCAAAAAGGCGTGCGTCGTGGGCGGCGGCGTGGGCTGCGCCATCGCGCTGCCCGTCGTGAGAGAGCTGCACGAGATGGGCTGCGAAGTCACCTCCATCGTCGGCTTCAGAAGCAAGGATCTCGTCATTTTGGAGGACGAATTCCGCGCCGCTTCCGATCAGTTCGTGATGATGACGGACGACGGCAGCTACGGCGAGAAGGGCAACGTCACCCTCCCCTTGAAGCGCATGCTGGAAGCGGGCGAAACATTTGACCGCGTGATCACGATCGGCCCGCTCATCATGATGAAATTCGTCGCCCTCGCGACCAAGGAATACAATATCCCCACCATCGCTTCGATGAACCCCATCATGATCGACGGCACAGGCATGTGCGGCGGCTGCCGCCTCACCGTGGGCGGGGAGACCAAGTTCGCCTGCGTGGACGGGCCTGACTTCGACGCCCACCTCGTCGACTTCGACGAGGCGATGAAGCGCTCGCGCACTTATGCAGAGTTTGAGCAGAAGGCGCGCGAAAAGCACTGCAATCTCTTCAAGAAGGAGGCAAACTGATGGCGAAATTCAATATGGATCCCAAGAAGCACCCCATGCCCTCGCAGGATCCCCTCGTCCGCAATAAAAACTTCAAGGAAGTCGCTCTCGGATATGACGAAGAGACCGCGATCGATGAGGCAAAGCGCTGCTTAAATTGCAAAAACCAGCCCTGCGTTGCGGGCTGCCCCGTCAACGTCGCCATCCCCGAATTTATCGCCCTCGTCGCGGAGGGCAAATTCGAAGAGGCCTATCAGGTCATTGCCCGCACCTCTTCCCTTCCCGCCGTCTGCGGAAGGGTGTGCCCGCAGGAGACACAGTGCGAAGGCAAGTGCACGCGCGGCATCAAGGGCGAGCCCGTCGGCATCGGCAGGCTCGAGCGCTTCGTTGCCGACTGGCACAACTCCCACGCAACTCAGGCTCCCGCAAAGCCTCAGCCCAACGGGCATAAGGTCGCCATCGTCGGCTCGGGTCCCGCGGGGCTCACCTGCGCGGGCGATCTTGCAAAACTCGGCTACGACGTGACCGTCTTCGAAGCGCTGCACCTTGCGGGCGGCGTGCTCGTCTACGGCATCCCCGAATTCCGTCTTCCCAAAACCATCGTCGAAAAGGAGGTAGATAACCTCAAAGCGCTCGGCGTCAAGGTGATGACGGACATGGTCATCGGCAAAGTGCTCACCATCGACGAGCTCAAACAAGAGTTCGGCTTCGAAGCCGTCTTCCTCGGCACGGGCGCGGGCCTTCCCCGCTTCATGAACATCCCCGGGGAGAACGCAAAGGGCGTCTTCTCCGCCAACGAATACCTCACCCGCAGCAACCTCATGAAGGCGTATGAGCCTGACAGCGAGACCCCCATCTTCCACGCGAAAAAAGTCGCCGTCGTGGGCGGCGGCAACGTCGCGATGGACGCGGCGCGCTCGGCAAAGCGGCTGGGGGCGGAGGTCGTGTATATCGTCTACCGCCGTTCGGAGGCAGAACTTCCCGCCCGCCGCGAGGAAGTCGAGCACGCCAAGGAGGAGGAGATCGTCTTCAAGCTCCTCACCAATCCCGTCGAAGTGCTCGCGGACGGCGACGACAACGTCGTGGGACTTCGCTGCATCGAGATGGAGCTGGGCGAACCCGACGCTTCGGGCCGCCGCCGCCCCATCGAAAAGAAGGGCAGCGAGTTCACGATGGACGTCGACTGCGTCATCATGGCGCTCGGCACCTCGCCCAATCCCCTCCTCAAAAAGACGACGCAGGGGCTCGACACCAAGCCGCGCGGGGAGATCGTCGCCGATGAGAACGGCAAGACGTCGCTCGACGGCGTGTACGCGGGCGGCGACGCCGTGACGGGCGCCGCGACCGTCATCCTCGCGATGGGCGCAGGCAAGACCGCCGCAAAGGCGATGGACGAATACATCCGCTCCAAAGCATAAAATAGGCCGAAGCTCGTTCGGCACACAAAAAAGTTTCCCCGCAGGGTACATTCCCTGCGGGGATCTTTTTCAAAGGAAGAGCCGCGTTTCGTTCGTTCTCCGCCGCCGCAGATACGCCTTCAGAAGCGGACTCAGGCGGAAGGAGAGCGCCCCCTCGGGGCAGACCCGAACGCACCGCAGACAGCGGATGCAGCGGCTGTCCGGCTTCCCCGCGCGCATGGCGTGCATGGGGCAGGCGCGCTCGCACACACCGCACCCGCTGCAGCGGGAGGAACGCACGAGCTTTACCCCGAGACGGCTCCTCAGCGCGGGCGCGCCCGAAAGGAGATGCCGCTTCCCCTTCGGGATGACGGCGGGCGAGCTCTCGCCCGAGCGCACCTTCTCGAAAAGAGGCGCGAGCGCCGCCTCGTCAAAGGGAAAGCCGTCCTTCGTATAGGCGTGCTCGGCAGGAACATATGCCGCAGCGACAGCCGTACCCCGAAAGAGCGTTTTCGCGTCGTACAGAGCGCGCCCATAGCTCATGCCGCCGTAGCAAGCGACAAACGCCGCCCGCTCCGCCCCGCATGTCCGTAAAAAAGCGGCGACGGGCGGGGGAACGCGCTCGCAGTAGACGGGAAAGACGAGCAGCAGCACGGCGTTCTCCCGAAGGGGCTCCCCCATCGGCAGCGCCGCCTCCCCCATTGCCCCGGCGCAGGCGCGGGCGATCGCTTCCGAATGGCCGCTCCCCGTAAAAAAGCGTACGTCCGTCATTGCTCCGCCCTGATCTCTTCCCGCATCAGGGCGCACTCGGGGATCTCTTCGAGGGAGAAGCCGAGGCACTCCTTCATCTCGGCGATGACTTCCTCTTTCGGTCTGCCGCAGCGCTTGCTCGAAAGGGAGATCTCCAGCGCGCTGAAGGGGATGAGCGTGCTCTCGCAGTTGTAGTAGCGCACGAACTGCGTGTGATCCTTGCAGCGCTCTATTTTGCAGCTCGTGTGCAGCGCCTTGTCCTTCGACGCGGGCGCCGACCAGCCGCATTCCTTGACGAGGATGTCCTTGACGCGGTTCCAGTCGTAAGTCCCCCCGCAGGCTTTGTCCATATCGAGATGCACGAAGGCAGGGATATTTCCCGTCCACGAAGAGCTTCTTATGGCGCGCTTCAAGGGCGGCAGCAGCTCGGGCGCCGCGTGGATGGCTTCGACGACGCTGTGCACGGGCTCGCCCTGCAGGCCGCTGTGTTTTTTGAAGAAGTTATCGCCGTAGGCGAGCTGTTTCATCGTCATCAGCGTCTGGATCTGCCCCTGGCGAAGGGGCGGGTGCAGCGTGAGGACGCGCCACACGTTGAAAAGAAAGGTGAGGAGCTTGTTCTCGGCAAAGGAATAGGCGATCTTGGGCGCCATGTGATTGTAATAGAGGGCGAGCATCTGCACGGGCTCGTTGCCCGCCATGAAATAGGGCACGCGGTTTGCGACGAGCTCGGGATAAAAGAGAAGATAGGCAAGCGAAGGGCAGGCGCAGGTGCTGCCGATAAGCGAATACAGCTTGCGGTAGACCTTGTCGAGCGTCTCTTTGGCGACGGTGCGCACGATGAATTCCACCTTGGGAAAGGCTTTTTTCGCCCCTTCGATGCTTTGTTTGGCGCTTTTGGAAAGGAAGGGGATCTCCCAGGTGAGCGCGAGGACGCGCAGCCCCTTGACCTTGGAAAGATAATAGAGAAGGAAGGTGGAATCTTTGCCGCCCGTATAGAAGAGGGCGACGTCAAAGCGGGAGCGTTTGGAGGGCCTGATCTCTTCGATAAGAGGCAGCACGCTCTTGAGCCCCTTCGTCTCTTCCTCCGTCTGACACATGGGGCAGCGCCCCTCCCCGTCAAATTCGATGCCGGGCAGGATATAATCGTTGGCGCAGCACGACGTGCAGAAGCGCGCCTCGTCAAGGCTCTTAGGGATGCGCCGAAGCTTCCCTTCCTCCACGATGGAATCCCCCAAAAGCGCGCCTAAAACATGTTTTTCTTCGTCGGTCAGCGCTTTCGGGAGCGCGGAGACGACCGCCCGCTGTTTTTTCGTGAGGCGGACGGTGTTGCAAAACATCCGTTCCTTGTTCCGAAGCCCGAAGTAGCGAAGTTTCCCGTTTTCCAATTTCCAGCGGCTCTGCAAACAATACATACTTTCCCTCCTATCCCTATTGTAACACGTCCGCCGCCCGTTTGCAAGAGGGAGCGTAAAATTTAAGGAGCCCCCTCGCTTCGGAAGGAGCTCCTCTTTTTTTCGGGCGCGCTTTTTGGCGGATGACCCGAAAAACAGTTCAGTTTTTGTAGGCGTCCGTGCCGTAGAGGGCGGACATATCGTCGGAATACTTCTTCGCCTTGTCGTACTGCCTGACGTCGCAGGAAGCCCCCGCTTCCTCCACTTTGCGCTTCTGCTCGCGCGAGAGGTGGGTGGGCACCTCGACAAAGACGTTGAGATAGAGATTGCCCGTGCCGTTGCGCGTCTTCAAGCCCTTGCCGCGGATGGTGAAGGTGGTGCCCGTCTGCGTGCCTTCGGGGATGGGATAGTCGAAGGCGTCGTCGATCGTGGGCACTCTCACCGTGCCGCCGAGGCATGCCGTCGCGAACGGGATGGGAAGATCGACGTAAAGATCCATGTTCTTGCGGCGGAAGATCTTGTGCGGCTCGACGCGGAACACGACGATGAGATCGCCCGCAGGGCCCCCTTCCGTGCTCGCCTGGCCGAACCCGCGCTTGCGGATGTAGGAGTTGGTGTCGACGCCCGCGGGGATGGAGAGCGAGACCTTCGTCTCCTTCCGCACATACCCCTTGCCCTTGCAGTCGGGGCATTTATCGGTGATGATCTTGCCCTTGCCGCCGCAGTCGGGGCAGGCGCCCACGCGCACCATGCGGCCGAACATGGTATCCTGCGAGAATCTGACCTGCCCTTTGCCGCCGCAACGGGAGCACGTTTTATATGCCGTGCCGCCCTTTGCGCCCGTGCCGCCGCAGGTGGGGCAGGGCTCGTTGCGCGAATAGACGATCTCCTTCACGCAGCCCTTGGCGGCGTCCATGAAGGAGAGGCGCATCTCGAGCTGGATGTCCTCGCCCGAGGTATCGCGCTGCACGGAGGCATTGCCGCCGAAGCCCTGGAAGATGCTGTCGAAAATGTCGCCGAAGCCCCCGCCGCCAAAGCCGCCGAAGCCTGCGCCGCCCATGCCGCCCATGCCCGGATGCTCCTGTTCATAGTCGTAGGCAGCGCGCTTCTGCTTATCGGAGAGCACTTCGTTCGCCTCGTTGATCTCCTTGAACTTCTCCGCGGCGAGCTTGTCGTTGGGGTGAAGGTCGGGGTGATACTGCTTGACGAGCTTTTTATACGCCGCCTTGATCTCCTCCTCCGTCGCGTTCTTGCTCACGCCGAGAATTTCGTAATAGTTCTTTTTTTCTGCCATGCTCTGTTCCTCTTATCGCCCGTTAAGGGGCGGCAGCGCCGCCCCTTAGATCAACTTGCTATGCCTTGCGGAACGCGCCGCGTGCCTTACTGGTGGAACTCTTCGTCGCCCGCCTGAGGCTCGCCGTTCGGCGCACCGCTGCCGTTTGCCGCGTTCTGCTGATACATCTTCTGGAAGATGGGCTGTACGGCGTTCGAGAGCTTTTCGAATGCGGCGTTGAAGTGCTCTTCGTCGTCCGCGTCGAGCTCTTTTTTCGCCTCTTCGACGGCGGAGTTGAGGGTAGCCTTCTCCTCGTCCGAGAACTTGTCGCCGCTCTCTTTGAGCGTCTGTTCGACGGAGAAGATGAGCCCGTCGAGCTTGTTGCGCGCGTCCACCTTCTGCTTGCGCTTCTTGTCCTCTTCGGCGTACTGTTCGGCTTCCTTGACCGCCTTGTTGATCTCGTCTTCCGAGAGGTTGGTCGAAGAAGTGATGGTGATGTCGGTGGACTTGCCCGTGCCGAGGTCCTTTGCCTCGACGTGCACGATGCCGTTGGCGTCGACGTCGAAGGTGACTTCGATCTGCGGGATGCCGCGGGGCGCGGGTGCGATGCCCGTCAGCATGAATCTGCCGAGCGTCTTGTTGTCGCGGCAGAACTCACGCTCGCCCTGCAGAATGTGGATCTCGACGCTCGTCTGATTGTCGGCAGCCGTCGAGAACACCTGGCTCTTCTTGACGGGGATGGTCGTATTTCTGTCGATGAGCCTCGTGAACACGCCGCCCAGCGTCTCGATGCCGAGGGAAAGGGGCATGACGTCGAGAAGGAGCACGTCTTTAATTTCGCCCGTCAGCACGCCGCCCTGGATGGCAGCGCCGATGGCGACGCACTCGTCGGGGTTGATGCCCTTGAAGGGCTCCTTGCCCGAGATCTGCTTGACCTTCTCGACCACGGCGGGCACACGGGTGGAACCGCCGACCAGGATGACCTTATCGAGATCATTGTAGGAAAGCCCCGCATCCTTCATCGCAAGACGCATGGGTTCTGCGGTCTTGTCGATGAGGTCGGAAATGAGCGCTTCGAACTTCTGGCGGGTGATGTCCATCTCGAGGTGCGCGGGGCCCGCGTCCGTCATGGAGATGAAGGGCAGCGAGACGGAAGTCGAAGTCATGCCGGAAAGTTCGATCTTCGCCTTCTCGGCAGCTTCCTTGAGTCTCTGCATCGCCATCTTATCTTTGGAAAGATCGACGCCGTGGCTCTTCTTGAACTCGTCGACCATGTAGTCCATCAGTCTCTTATCGAAGTCGTCGCCGCCCAGACGGTTGTTGCCGTTGGTCGCGAGCACTTCGAAGACGCCGTCGGAAATTTCGAGGATGGAGACATCGAAGGTACCGCCGCCGAGGTCGTAGATCATGACCTTGCTGTTTTCCTTCTCCTTATCGAGGCCGTAGGCAAGCGCCGCCGCCGTAGGCTCGTTGATGATACGGAGCACGTTGAGGCCCGCGATCTTGCCCGCGTCCTTCGTTGCCTGACGCTGGGAGTCGGTGAAGTATGCGGGGCAGGTGATGACGGCGTCCGTCACCTTCGTGCCGAGATATGCCTCTGCATCCGCCTTGAGCTTGCTCAGGATCATTGCGGAAATTTCCTGAGGGGAATATGCCTTGTCGTCCACCTTCACCTTGTAGTCGGAGCCCATCTCACGCTTGATGGAGATGACCGTACGGTCAGGGTTTGCAACCGCCTGACGCTTTGCGACCTGACCGACGATACGGGTGCCGTCCTTCTGGAAGGCGACAACGGAAGGCGTGGTGCGCGAACCTTCCGCATTGGCGATCACGACGGGCTCGCCGCCCTCCATGACTGCAACACACGAATTGGTAGTACCAAGATCGATACCGATAACTTTCGACATAACTGTTCTCTCCTTTTCTCTCTCTGATTTTCAGGATCGCCCGCCTCGGCTCATAAGCCGTGCGCGGCGTTGTTTATTTTGTAACGAGCACCTGCGCATAGCGCAGCACTTTTCCGTTCTGTTCGTAGCCCTTGACGAACACCTGCTTGACGATGCCGCTTTCTTCCCCTTCCTCGGGGTCGGACGCCATGATCGCCTCGCACTTCTCGGGGTCGAAGGGCTGCCCGACGGGGTCGATGGGTGCGATCTTCTCGTCCTCTAAGATCTTTTGGAAGGCTTGCAGCACCATCTCGATGCCCTTGTGTGTCTTCTCATCCCCGCAGGACAAGAGCGCGCGCTCCAGATTATCCGCGACGGGGAAGAGCTTCCCCACGACGTCCGCCCTGCCCTCGGCATATGCCGTGGCGCGGGTCAATGCCGTGCGCTTGCGATAGTTGTCGTACTCGGCGGTCACCGAATACCACTTGCGCTTGTATTCCTCGGCAGCGGCCTTCGCCTCTTCCGAAGCCTTGATCGCCGCCGCAAGTTCTGCATTTTCCGTTTCCTCGATGGCTTCCGCCTCTTTCATCTCTTCCGCGGCGTCTGCCTGCGCCTCGGAAACGGGAATGTTTTTTTCTTCTTTGCTCATACCGCCCTTTGCCTTTTTGATTTCGTTCACTTCTAATATAAGGTGATTTTCGCCCGCTTAAACGCTTTTTCCCCACTTTTTTGCCCGCGGAAGCGAATTTTTTTGCACAAAAAAGCGGGCCCCTTCGAGCCCGCATAAAATGCAGCCGTATGCGCCGCGCTCAGGCGCCGTACTGAGCGCGGTACGCCTTCATGGCGGCAAGATATTCCTTCCCTTCGATGACGCCCTCCTCGATGGCGGCAATGATGTCCTCCATCGTGACGATGGAATACACCTTGATGCCATACTCGTCGAAGGCTTCCCGGACGGCGGACTTTTCGCCCGTGCCCTTCTCCTGGCGGTCGACGGAGATGATCATCGCCTCGACGTCCACCTTCGCTTCTTCTTCGAGCTTGGGCAGGATCTCACGCAGCGCCTTGCCCGAGGTCATCACGTCCTCGATGATGCACACCTTGTCGCCGTCACAAAGCTTCTCACCGACGAAGAGCCCGCCTTCCCCGTGATCTTTGACTTCCTTCCTGTCGAAGCAGAAGCCGACGTCTACGCCGTGATTTTTGGCAAGGGCGATGGCGGTCGCGACGGCGAGCGGGATGCCCTTGTAGGCGGGGCCGACGAGCGTCTTCACCGAAACGCCGTGCTCCAAATAGCACTCCGCATAGTATTCGCCGAGCTGGGCGATCTGCGTGCCCGTGCGGTACTTGCCCGCATTGATGAAATAGGGCGCCTTCCTGCCGCTCTTTAAGGTGAAATCGCCAAAGAGCAGCACTTCGTTTTCCACCATGAACTTGATGAACCGCTGTTTGTAGTTGAGCATGTGTATTTCTCCTTTTTTGTTTACTGTAATGCGCCTGTGAGCTCGGAAACGTGCGAAACGCCGTGGCGGTCGCACCAGTCGTTGAGCCCCGCGATGATCTTGGGGCAGGCGAAGGTATCGGTGAAGTTGTGCGTCCCCACCTGCACGGCAGAGGCCCCTGCCATGAGGAACTCCACAGCGTCCTCGGCGGTGCAGATGCCGCCCATGCCGATGACGGGGATATGCACGGCATGGCTCGCCTCGTACACCATGCGCACGGCGACGGGCTTGATGCCCGCGCCCGAAACGCCGCCCGTCGTGTTGGCAAGGAGGGGCTTCCTTCTTTCGATGTCGATGACCATGCCCGTAAAGGTATTGACGAGGGAGATGCAGTCCGCCCCGCCCTTTTCCGCTGCCTGCGCATTCAGAGCGATGCTCTCGACGTTGGGCGAAAGCTTGACGATGAGCGGGGTGTTGGGAAGGCTCTTCTTGGCGGCGCGCGTCACTTCCCCGATGGTCTCGGGGCGGATGCCGAACGCCATGCCCCCGCACTTTACGTTGGGGCAGGAGATGTTGAGCTCGACGAAATCGACGAGCCCGTCCAGCCGCGCGCAGATCTGAGCATAGTCCTCGATGGTGCTGCCCGCGACGTTGGCAAGGACGCGCGTTTTACTCTTCAGCCAGGCAAGGTCGTGTTCGAGAAAGGCGTCGACGCCGGGATTCTGCAGCCCGACGGCGTTCAGGATGACGCTGCGCCCCTCCGCGATGCGCGGCACGGGGTTTCCGAGGCGGGGCTTTAAGGTGAGACCCTTGGTCGCCACGCCGCCCAGGCAGGAAATATCGTAAAGTTCGTTGAATTCCCGTCCGAACCCGAAGGTGCCGGAAGCGGGGATGACGGGGTTTTTGAGCGTGACCCCGCACACGTTTACCGAAAGATCAGCCATTTTTATCCTCACTTGCAAAGGGGTCTTCCCCGAGAAGCCCGTCGATTTTTTCCGCCGCCGCCCTGACGTCTGCAACATAGGAGGCGGAAACGCGCGTACCGTCCTTGAAAACGAGCGTGAGCCTGCCGTACGGCCGCCCGAAGAGGCGGATGGTATAGGCGTTGCGGTACAAGACGCTCTCAATTGCGCTCAGGGCGTACTCTTTGCCGCAGAATTCAAGCGTTTCGCCCTTCAGGACGGCGACCGTCTTGGGCGTGCGCAAGACAAGAAAGAGCATCACGGCGCCCCAGACGATGAGCGCCCCGCCGAGGACGAGAAAGCAATATTCGACGCCGGAATTTTCTGCCGACGTCTCGAAGACGCCCGTGGCAAGGGCGAACACGCCCGCCGCGAAGAGAAAGACGCCCGCAAGCATCCAGCCGACCGCAAAAAAGACTGCGCCTTTTTGGCGCTCTGCCAGAATGTTCATATTTCCTCCTTTGCCGCATACTCGCGCATGAGCGCGATGAGGCGGTCGTGCGCTTCCTCGACGTCGGCGACAAAGTAGGCAACATAGCTCCTGCCGTCCTTTCTCACGACGGTGAGCCTGCCCCAGCCGAGGAGCCAGCCCATGCCGCCCCAGCCGTGATGATAATGGGCAAGGCGGTAGCGCACGTTCGTGAGCTCTTTCAGGGGAAGGTCTGCCCCAGAAAGGTGAGCATCTCCCCCTCGCGCACGGCGATCTCTTCGGGCGTCTTCATCCCCTTGATAAAATAAAAGAGGGAAATGCCCGTAAAGAAGAACCCCGCCAGCACGAAAATGATGAGAAGATAGCCCATGGGGGCGCCCGTCGTGAACCCCAGCCATGCCGCCACGCCCGCAAAGGCGAGCCCGAAGAGAGCGGTAAAGAGATACAGAAAACGGGGCGCCTTTGCACGGCGGGCGATGACTTCGCGCTCCGTCATAAATTGACCTCGTTGATGTCGAAGACGGGGCCGTCCTTGCAGACGCGGGCGTGCGCGCCGTCCGTCTTTTCGCACACGCACACAAGGCACGCGCCGATGCCGCAGCCCATGCGCTCTTCAAGCGAGACAAAGGTGGGGATATCCCGCCCCGCCGTCGCCTTTTTGAGGGCGCGCAGCATGGGAGCGGGGCCGCAGGAGAGCACCACATCGGGCTTGACTGCGTCGATCTCCGCCATGAACGCCTGCACGGACGTGCCGTGGAAGCCCATGCTGCCGTCGTCCGTCGCGACGACGAGGCGGTCGCTCCGCTGCAATTCGTAAGGGAGACAGTACGCCGCGCGGTTCCGAAAGCCCATGTAAGAGTAGACTTCCTTCTTGCCCGCATAGGCGCGGATGGCGGAGATGAGCGGGAAGATGCCCACGCCCCCGCCCACGAGGGCGACGCGCTTTTCCTCGTCCTTCACATAAAACCCGTTGCCCAAGGGCAGGAGGACGGAGAGCTTTTCGCCCTGCTTATAGTTTTCGGCAAGGGTATGCGTACCCGCGCCTTTGAGCTGATAACACACGGTGATGCGCTCGCCCTCCGCCTTGCACACGGCGATGGGACGGCGCAGGGGGAAATTCTGCACGCCCACCATGCAGAACTGCCCGGGGCGCACCTCGATCTCCTCCTCCGTCGCGAACGTCAGAGAATAGATATTCTCGGCGATGCGCACGTTCTCTAAAATGGTAGCCGTTACTTCGCGCATATTGCCCCCAACACGTTCTGAAGGTCCGCCCGCATATCGAGGCAGGCAGCGCGCGCCGCTTCGTCGTAAGTGCCGCCGCGCTTCTGATAGGCGCACAGCACCCCGCGCGAATTGTTGACGACGCCGCC
This sequence comes from uncultured Clostridia bacterium, assembly GCA_900548845.1. Classification (GTDB taxonomy): domain Bacteria; phylum Bacillota; class Clostridia; order Christensenellales; family Borkfalkiaceae; genus Gallimonas. The sequence goes on from URMI01000006.1 coordinate 13,118, forward strand.
GAGCCCGTTTGCATCGAAGCAGTTTTTGAGCATCTCCGCGTTCGCGCCCTGTGCGCCGTAGCCGGGCACGAGGAAGAAGGTGTGCGGAAGCCTTGTGCGCAGCACTTTGGCTTCTTCGGGATAGGTCGCGCCCACGACGGCGCCCACGCAGGAATAGCCGTACTTGCCAAGGGTGCCCTCGCCCCAGCGCTCCACCATGTCGCCCATGCACTCATAGACGGTGCGGCCGTCCTCGAGCTTCAAGTTCTGCAACTCGCCCGAGGAGGGGTTGCTCGTCTTGACGAGTACGAAGATGCCCTTGTCGTGCTTTTGGCACTGCTCCACAAAGGGCGTGATGCCGTCCGAGCCCAGATACCCGTTGACGGTAAGAAAATCGGAAGGGAAAGCGGAGAAAGTGTTCTCCCCCACGTTCGTTTCGCCGAGGAAGGCGGCGGCGTACTGCGAAGCGGTCGCGCCGATGTCGTTGCGCTTGGCGTCGGTGATGACGACAAGCCCCTGCTCCTTCGCATAGCGCAGCGTCTCGTAAAAGGCGCGAAGGCCCGCCGTGCCGTACTGCTCGTAATAGGCGATCTGCACCTTGACGGAGGGCACGATGTCGGAAATGGCGTCGATGATGCCGCGGTTGAAGGTGAGGATGGCTTCTGCTGCGTCCTCCAACGAATTCGCGCCCGCGCGCATCTTGTCGGGCAGATAAGAAAACGAGGTATCTAAGCCCACGCAGGTGGGATTTTGCTTTTCGATGATTTTTTCAATGAGAGCATCGACGATCATTTGCGTTCCTCCGAATATTTGATATTTCCGTCAACGATGGTATACTTAACGCGGCCGTACACTTCCCTGCCCGTGAATGGGGTGTTCTTGCCCTTGGAGACGAAGTCCTTCGGGTCGATGGTCCACTTCTCGCCGAGGTCGACGGCGGTGAAGTCGGCGGGAGCGCCCACTTCCAGCGCGCCGCCCTCTAAGTTCAGGATACGGGCGGGGTTTGCGCTCATCTTCTTGGCGAGCTCTTCGAGCGAGAGCGCGCCGCCTTTGACGAGCTCGGTATAGGAGAGGGCGAAGCTCGTTTCGAGCCCGCTGATGCCGAACGCCGCCTGGTCGTACTCCACGTTCTTGTCGTCCGCGTGATGGGGCGCGTGATCGGTGACGATGCAGTCGAGCGTGCCGTCTCTGAGCCCTTCGATAACGGCAAGGCGGTCTCTTTCCTCGCGGATGGGCGGGTTGACTTTGGTGTTGGTATCGAAGGAGGCGATGACTTCGTCCGTCAAAGTAAAGTAGTGCGGGCAGGTCTCCGCCGTGACCTTCACGCCGCGCGCCTTTGCCTCGCGGATGAGC
>URMI01000007.1 GCA_900548845.1 uncultured Clostridia bacterium
CTTCCGATCTCTCCGTCATCCAGCCGCAGTACAACATGGCAGACAGGTACATCGAAGACGAGATCATGGGCATCTGCGAGAAAAACGGCGTGGGCATCACCACCTTCTCTCCCCTTGCGCAGGGGCTTCTGACGGGCAAATACCGCAAAGGCAAGCCCATCCCCGATGGCTCGCGCGCGACGTGGCAGGCGGATAAGCAGATCAACAACCTGCTGACGGAGGAAAATCTCGACAAAGTGGAACGCCTTCTGCCTCTTGCCGAGGAGCTCCACGTTCCCCTCTCCGTGTTGGCGCTCGCCTGGATCCTGCGCCGCAAGGAAGTGACTTCCGTCATCACGGGAGCGAGCAGGGCGGAACAGCTCAAAGCAAACGCTGCGGCGAGCGGGCTCACCCTGCCGCAGGATATCCTCGACGAGATCGAACGCATCCTCGACTATCATCCCTTCGTAAGAAGAGTGGGCTGAAACCGCCGACCATGAAATGGGCCGCAGGTGAAACATATCGCCCGCGAAAGAGCCGCTTCTGAAAGGGGCTACATGTAAAAAACGCCGCCCAAAGGCATAATTCCATACAAAAAACGGATACGCGCGTATCCGTTTTTTTGTTGTAAAAGACTAAAAGGAGAAAACGAGGGAAGCTCCGCCGAACAAGGCGCGGCGAAAGCGCTCACTCCACCGTGACGCTCTTGGCAAGGTTGCGCGGCTTATCGGGATCGTGCCCCAGCAGCACCGCCGTTTCATAGGCAAGAAGCTGCAGCGGAACGACGGTACAAAGGGGCGAAAAGACCGCCTCGCACGCAGACAGGAGCAAGACATCCTCTTCGGGCAGCACCCCTTCGGCACAAGAGGGAAGCGTCGTTATGAGGAACACCCGCGCCCCGCGCGAGCGCACTTCGTGAACGGCGTTCATCGTCTTTTCCGCAAGGCGCGCATCCGAAAGGAGGGCGACGACGGGCGCATCCTCCCCCACGAGGGCGAGCGTACCGTGTTTGAGCTCGCCCGCGGGATAACCTTCGCTCGCAAGATAACTCACCTCTTTGAGTTTTAGGCTGCCTTCGATCGCGGCGGCGTAGTCCGCGCCCCGCCCGATGAAATAGACGCTCTTCTTCTGGCACAGAGCGCGCGCCCACACTTTGACCTTTTGAGAACGGGAGAGCGCATCCTCGCAAAGAGCGGGGAAGGGCACAAGAGAGGGAGCGCTCCTGCCCTTCAGAGCGGCGAGCGCGGCGGCAATGGAATAGAGCGAGGCAAGCTGCGCGCAAAAACTCTTGGTCGCGGCGACCGCCGTTTCCCTGCCCGCGTGCGTCAGGAGCACGAAATCGGCAAGGGCGGTCAGCGAGGAATAGGGCACATTGGTGAGCGCCAGCACCTTAGCGCCCCGCTCCTTTGCAAGCGCCGCCGCGGCGAGGGTATCCGCCGTCTCCCCGCTCTGACTGACGGCAATAACGAGCGTCCCCTTCGGCACGATGGGATCGCGGTAACGGTATTCGCTCGCGATATCCACTTCGACGGGCACGCGGGAGAGCGCCTCGATGGCATACTTTGCCGCAATGCCGCTGTGATAAGCCGTCCCGCAGGCGACGATCTGGATATAGTATGTCTGACATAATACTATGCTAATGTCGAAAAAACGAGAGTCTTCTGTCAAATCAGCGATGGAATTCGCGATCGCGGCGGGGTCTTCGGCAATTTCTTTGCGCATATAGTGCGGATAGCCGCCCTTTCCTCCATCCCCCTCGACCTTGCCGAATTCGATAGGCTCCCCCTTCCATTCACACAGTTCTTCGTCGAAGAGACGCACGTCATCCTCGGTGAGGAGAGCAAACCCGCCCTCTTTGAGCGAATACACTTCATTTGCAAGCGGGGCGATCGCGGGCAGATCGCTCGCAAGAACGCTCCCCTCTCCCCGCCCCACGAGGAGCGGGCTTTTCCGCCGCGCCGCGACGATGACGCGCTCTCCTTCCGCGAGCACGGCGATCGCATAGGAGCCCTCGAGCCGCCGCGCCGCCTTTTGCACCGCCTGCAGCAGATCGCCCCGATACGCTGCCGCGATGAGGTGGGCGATGACTTCACTGTCCGTTTCAGAAGAGAAGACTTCCCCGCGCGCTTCGCATTCGGCGCGAAGGAGAGAGGCGTTTTCGATGATGCCGTTGTGCACGACCGCCACGCCGCCGTAACGGTGCGGATGGGCGTTGCGCTCGCTCGGCTCCCCGTGCGTCGCCCAGCGGGTATGCGCGATGCCGAGCCCGCCCGAAAGTTTTTTCGCTTCGGCAGCGAGCGCCTCCACCCGCCCTTTGCGCTTGACGACAGTGAGCGTTTCCCCCAAAACGGCGATGCCCGCCGAATCGTACCCACGGTACTCGAGCCGCTTGAGCCCTTCCATGAGGACGGGCGCCGCCCGCCCCTTCCCCGCATAGCCTACGATCCCGCACATACGCCGCCCTCCGCCTCGATCGCCCGCGCGATGAGCGCAGCCGCCTCTTCGCACGCCGCCTTGCTCTCCCCCTCCGCCAGAATGCGGATGAGCGGCTCGGTGCCCGAAGGCCGCACAAAGACCCTGCCGCCCGCGAGCAATTCTTCCGCGCGCTTGACGGCGAGCCGCACGCCTTCGCTCCCCAAAACGACACGCTTTTGTTTGACATGCACACTGCATTCCGTGCGCGGGAAGCGTTCGAGCCCTTCCACGAGGCAGGAAAGCGGACATTTGCTCTTCCGCACTGCTTCCATGACCATGAGCGCCGTGAGGATGCCGTCTCCCGTCGAAGCAAACTTGCGGAAGATGACGTGCCCGGAGGGCTCGCCGCCCAAAAGGCAGCCTCGCCGCGCCATCTCTTCGGCGACAAAACGATCGCCGACGTCCGCCCGGAAACAAGGGATATGCTCCCGTTCCAAAGAACGGACGAGCCCCATCCCGCTCATCGGCGTAAGGACGACGCCCGTCGCCTCGCCCTGCCGTTTGAGGGCGCGCGCCGCAAGATAGAGGATGCCGTCGCCGTCCACCACGTTCCCCTCCCCGTCCGCCGCGAGGCAGCGGTCGGCGTCGCCGTCGAACGCAAAGCCGAGATCGAGCCTCTCCCTTCGGACGAGCGCACACAGCGCCTCGGGATGAGTGGAGCCGCACCCCTCGTTGATGTTGCAGCCGTCGGGCGAAACGCCGATCGCGCGCACTTCCGCCCCGAGCGCATCGAACACGGCGCGCGCAAGCGAAGAGGCGCTGCCGTTGGCGCAGTCCAGCCCCACGCGGAAGCCGCGGAAAGAGCCGCCCGCAAGGGAGAGGAGATAGCTCACATAGCGGCTGCGGCCCGCAACATAGTCGACCGTTCTTCCGATCTTCCTGCCCACGGCAAGCGGGAGCTCCCCCTCTCCGTCGAGGTACGCCTCCACCCGAAGCAGGAAGTCATCCGCGCATTTTTCGCCGCCCTCCGAAAACAGCTTGATACCGTTGTCTTCAAACGGGTTGTGACTCGCCGAGATCATGACGCCGAAGCCGAAGCCTTCCGCCCGCACGAGATAGGAGACGGACGCCGTCGTCGTCACATGCAAAAGATAGGCGTCGGCGCCCGACGAGACGACGCCCGAAGCGAGCGCGTATTCGAGCATGTAGGACGAGCGGCGCGTATCTTTGCCGATGAGCACCCGCCCCTTCCCGCCCGATGCGGCGCAGCCCAAAAACCTGCCGATGCGGAAGGCGTGCTCCGCCGTCAGCTCCTCATTTGCACGCCCGCGGAATCCGTCCGTGCCGAAATACTTCATCCCGCCTCCTCAAATATGACGTTTCACCGCCATCCTATGCACGAACGCGCCCCGCGCGTGCAAAAGCAAAAGCTCCTCCGCTTTGGGCACGAAGGAGCATTTTATTTTGTATAATTATAGTGTTATAATTATATTATGTCACGCATAGTACTATGCAAACGGGCAAAATTCAAAGGAGCGAACGTCTGACCGCCTGCAAATAGCCCAAATAGAGCTCGTTAAAGCGGGCTTCCTCGGGGGAAGGCAAAAAGAGCCGTTCCCGCGCGCGCAGCTGAGACGCCGTCTTTTCGTCGGCGAGCCCCAGTGCACAGGCGCAAAGCAGCGCCGCACCCAAAGCCGTGCTCTCGCGCTCCACAGGGCGGTCGACGGGGATATGCAGGACGTCCGCCTGGAACTGCATCAGAAGATCGTTCGCGGAAGCTCCCCCATCGCATCTGAGGCAGGAAAGATGAATGCCGCTGTCCTTTTCCATGCAGACGGAAAGTTCCTTCGCCTCATAGGCGATGCTTTCGAGGACCGCCCGCACGAGGTGCGCCCGCGTGGTGCCGCGCGTGATGCCCGAAAAGAGCCCTCTGCAATCGCTCCTCCAATAGGGCGCGCCCAGCCCCGTGAAGGCGGGCACAAAACAGACGCCGCCCGTATCGGGCACGGAGGAGGCGACAAGTTCGCTCTCGGCGCTCGAAGAGATGAGCCCGAGCCCGTCGCGCAGCCATTGGATGCCGCTGCCCGCATTGAAGGCGCTGCCTTCGAGGGCGTAGCGCACCTTCCCCCCGAGGGTGTAGCCGATGGTCGAAATGAGCCCGCTTTGGGAGCGCACGCACGCCTCCCCCGTATGGAAGAGCATGAAAAGCCCCGTGCCGTAAGTTACCTTGCAGTCGCCGCGCGCGACACATCCCTGTCCGAAGAGCGCCGCCTGCTGATCGCCCGCACAACCCGCGATCGGCACCCTTTTGCTCCCGAGCACCGTCTCCCCCATGCGCGCATCGGAAGAGCGCACCTCGGGCAAAATGCTGCGCGGGATAGAAAAATAGTCCAAAAGCTCTGTATCCCACGAAAGCGTGTGGATGTTGAAGAGCATGGTGCGGGAAGCGTTGGTGTGATCGGTGACGAAGCTCTTCCCCTCGGTGAGGCGGAAGATGAGGAAACTGTCGACGGTGCCCGCATAAAGCCGCCCGCGGGCAAGCAGGCCGCGCGCCGCAGGAACGTTGTCCAAGATCCAGCGGATCTTGCTCGCCGAAAAGTAGGCGTCCATGGGAAGCCCCGTCTTTTCGCGGATGCTTTCGCGCATGTTCTGAGGCACGGCGGCGCAGAAATCGCTCGTGCGGCGGCACTGCCAGACGATGGCGGGTGCGACGGGCTCCCCCGTCTCCCTGTCCCAGAGTACGACCGTCTCGCGCTGATCGGCAATGCCGATGCCCGCGATCGCCTCCTCCCCCACGGCGCTCTTGCAGCGGTTGAGCACATACGCCGCCTTGAAGAAGATCTCGTTCGCGTCCTGCTCCACCCAGCCGCTTTGCGGGAAGCTCTGCCCCACCTCCTGCTGCGCCGTGAAGATGAATTTCTTGGCGGCAAGGTCATAGACCATCGCCCTGACGCTCGTCGTGCCCGCATCGAGCGCAATGATATACTTTTTCATGCGTTCCTCCTGAAAAAATGCCCGCCGCCCCTTGTTTTGGGCCGCGGGCGCCGCATTTTTCGCGGCTCAGATCATTTTGAGAATGTTTTCGTACACCTTCGCATCGGCGTCGAGGAAGGTATCGAAGACGATCTTCATCTTGTTTTCGGGGTGGCGCAGCTTCCAGTTGACCGCCGCGCCCGCCGCGATCTCTGCCGCTTCCTCGCGCGGGAAGTTGAAGACGCCCGTCGAAACGCAGCACACAGCGACGTTTCTGCAGCCCGCCTCCGCCGCAAGGTCGAGGATGGAATAATATGAGGAGCGCAGCTGCGAGCGCTGCTCATCGGTGAGCTCCCGCCCGACGCGCGGCCCCACGGTGTGGATGACATACTTCGCGGGAAGATTATAGGCGCGCGTGAGCTTGGCGTCCCCGATCTCTTCCTCATGCCCCTGCATGGAGATGAGCTTTGCGCAGTCCGCCCTCAGCTGCATGCCCGCCGCCGAGTGAATGACGTTGTCGATACAATTGTGCCCGGGGAGAAAGCAGCCGAGAAGGGACGTATTCCCCGCATTGACGACGGCGTCCGCATCGAGGCGGGTGATGTCCCCCTGCCAGTGGGCGATGTTATACTTGATCTCGGGGATGTCGTCCGTTCTGACGATGCCGCGCTCCACGCTCTCCGTCCAGAAGAGGGCGTCCTGATCCGCCAAAATATCGGGCGGAACGGGCAGCGGGTTGCGGGTGTTCATGTACTCGCGGATGACCCTGCGCTTGCGGTCGTAAGTCGAGCTGAACGCCGCGATCATACCGCGCTCGCGCAGAAGGAATTTGAGGATGCGGTCGCACCGCTCCATCTTTTCCCCCTCGCTTGCAACGAGGGCGGGGCGGGGATAGGGCGTTAAGTCGAATGCGCGGCGGTATTCTTCAAACGCAAGTCCCATCGTTACTTCCTCTCGCGGTTGTAGTTGATGAGGCACCCCGCAAGCAGGATGGCGCGCTCGTCGGGCGTGAGGGCGCCGAGCTCGAGCGCGATGTCGTGCGCCTTGCCTTCCGAAATGACTTTGGCGACAAAGCGCTCCTCGCCGCCCGCAAGCAGCTCGCGCACGTTCGCGATATAGACGAAGTCGCCCACTTTGAACTCAAATTTTTGCGCCGTGAAGGGCAGCATGCCCCAATTGATGAGGTTGGAGCGGTAGCGCTTGGTGGCGTACTGTTTGCAGATATTGGCAACGCCCCCCAGAACGCGCTGGCAGGAAGCCGCCTGTTCGCGCGCCGAGCCGTCGCCCGGGGAATTGCTGACGACAACGCTGCCGTAGACGGTGCCCTCCTCGGGCTTGAAAGCGCCGAGCGCCGAAAGGACCTCTTCGGGGAGCTCGCCCGTCTCGCGGCGGGAAAGCTCGTCTTTTTGCACGGCTTTTGCGCGCCCCACATAGGAGGGATCTTTGCGGGAGAGCGTGAACTCCGCAAGCTTCAAGGGGTTGGAACGGTAAGAGGAAGTCTCGCCCGATGGGATGAGCTCGTCCGTCGTCGTTACGGGATCGGTGAGGACGGAGACGACGCGCATCAGAAGGTGCTTACCGAGCGCGATCTGTTCGGGCCAGTCGGCAATGTTGGGGCCGTAGACGAGCGCCTCTTCGGGCTTTGCGTTGCCCCAGCCGTGGTAGACGCGGTTCTTGTAGATCTCGCCGTCGAAGTGATATTTCTTGATGCGGCGGGAGTAGTCGCAGTCGAGCGCCGAGGTGAGCACGCCGCCGTTTGCCGCCGTTGCCGCAATGGAGCGGGCGTCCATGAGCGCCACCGCCGCAAGCTGCCCGTCCTTGGGGCGGCTGCCTTCGCGGTTTTCGAAGTTGCGCGTCGTGTGGCGGATGGAGAGCCCGTTGTTGGCGGGCACGTCCCCCGCGCCGAAGCAGGGGCCGCAGAACGCCGTCTTCATGATGGCGCCCGTCTCCATGAGCATGGAAGTATAGCCGTTCTCCGTCAGGCCCTTATACACGGGCTGTGAAGAGGGATAGACGCTGAAGGAAAAGTCGGTGCCGATAGTTTTGCCGCGCAAAATTTCGGCAGCCTCGGCGATGTTTTCGTACATGCCGCCCGCGCAGCCCGCGATGATGCCCTGGTCGATATAGACTTTGCCGTCTTTCACCTTATCGGTGAGCGTGAAGGAGCCGTCGCCCTTGATTTTCCTGCCCTGCGCCTCGACCTTTGCAAGGATCTCCACGGGGTTTTCGAGAAACTCGCGGATGGTATAAGCGTTGGAAGGATGGAAGGGAAGCGCGATCATGGGCTCGACGCGGGAAAGGTCGATGACGACCGCCGCATCATAATAGGCGCCCTCGCGGGGTTTGAGTTCGCGGTAGTCCTCCTCCCTGCCGTGCAGAGAGAAGTACTCCTTCGTCTTCCCGTCCGTCTGCCAGACGGAGGAAAGGCAGGTCGTCTCCGTCGTCATGACGTCGATGCCGTTCCTGAAATCCATGGAAAGATTGGCGATGCCGGGACCGACGAATTCCAGGATCTTATTCTTGACGAAGCCCTTAGAAAAGGTCGCCTTGACGAGGGCGAGCGCCACGTCCTGCGGGCCGACGCCCTTTCTCGGCTTGCCCTTCAAGTACACGGCAACGATCTGCGGGCGCGCGACGTCGTAAGTCTGCTTTAAGAGCTGCTTTACGAGTTCCCCGCCGCCTTCGCCGATCGCGAGCGTGCCGAGCGCGCCGTAACGGGTGTGCGAATCGGAGCCGAGGATCATCGCCCCGCACTTTGCCGCCGTCTCGCGCATGTATTGGTGGATGACGGCAAGATGGGCGGGCACATAGTCGCCGCCGTACTTCTTGGCCGCCGAGAGCCCGAAGAGATGGTCGTCCTCGTTGATCGTGCCCCCCACCGCGCACAGCGAGTTGTGGCAGTTGGTGAGCGTATAGGAGACGGGGAATTCCGTAAGTCCGCTCGCCTTGGCGGTCTGGATGATGCCGACGTAAGTGATGTCGTGCGAGGCGAGCGCGTCGAAGCGAAGGCGGAGCGCCTCGTCCGTGCCGCTGTTGTGCGCCTTCAGAATAGAGTAGGCGATGGTGCCCTTCTGCGCCTCTGCCTTCTTGTCGGACGTCATGAACGCCTGCGACTCCTTGACGAGCCGCCCTTCCATAAGATAGACGCCCTGTCTGATGAGTTTTACCATATGATCTCCTCCTCGGGTAAAAGTCGAAATTATAGTTATTATATCAATTTTTGCGCCTCTTTTCAAGTGTTCGCCCCGAAGAAACGCAAATTCGGGGCGGTTTTTTTGCTTTTCGGGAAAAACCATTGCATTTTGCCCCGCAATGCCTTATAATATCTGCATGAATGAAAATAAGCGCTATCCCTTTTCTTTCACGCCCCTCATGCTCGCGCTCTTCTGGGCGGGGCTCATCCTATGCCTTGCGGGCTTTGCCCTCACCGTGTGGCGGTTCGTCGTCTTTTTGAACGAAGGCGGGCTCTCCCCCTACGGCTGGGCACAGTATGCGCTGCTGTTTTTCGCCTGTCTCGTGCTCGCCGTGCTCCTTGTCTCCATGCTGGTGCGCTCGCAGTACGTCATCGGAGAGAAGTACATCGTTTTGCAGCTCGGGATCGTGCGTGTCAGATACCCCTTGAAGGAGCTCAGGCACATCCACCTCTTCCGCGGGAGCCAAAAGCTCGCCCTCTACTTCGAAGGCGAAAAGCCGAGCTATGCCGCTATCGTCATCAAGAGCTCCCTCTTCGACGAATTCGTGCGGGAAGTGCTCTCCCGCTGCCCTTCGGCGGAGTTTTCCTTCTCCACTCCCGAAGAAGAGAACGAGGAAAAGAAGAAAAAGTAAATTTATCTCAAAATAGCGCAAGACCCGCCAAACGGCGGGTCTTTCTTTCTAAAAAGGCTGCGCGACCCCTTTTTTGCGCGCCCCCCAAACATCGGCGTCAGAATGCGTCCTTCCTTGTCTTGCTCCATTTTTTGGCGATGAAATGCATCTTCCACGAGAGCGGCAGGAGCGCCGTCGAAGCGTGCATGAGCTTGTTCCAGAAGCCGAGGACGGGCGAACGGCGGTTCTTTCGGACGGCGTTGAGGCTCTTTCTCGCCACGACGTCGGGCGGGAGCGCCGCAAGCTTCCCCCACAGCCCCTGCATGCGGATGTTCTCTTTGACGTCCTCGCGCGTGGGGATGGCGCCCGGCTGCACACAGGTGACTTTGGCGCGCCCGTGAAGCTCCGTGCGGAGCGCCGCCGCAAACTGCCACAGCGCCTTCTTTGCGGCACTGTAAAGGGCGAAATAGGGCATGGGATAGAGGCCCGAGACGCTCCCCACGAATAAAAGCTCGGGGACGCCCTCGCTGCGTTCCAGAACGGCGCGGGAAAGCGACACCGCCCCTTCGAAATTGGCGCGCGCCTGAAAGGCGATCTTTTCTTCCGTGTATTCTTCGAGCGGCTTCTGGATATCCGCCCCCGCCGCATAGACGAGGCGGCAAAACCGCACGTTCTCGCGCGCGAACTCCGCAAAAAGGGCGCGGCGGGAAATCTCGTCCGCAAGGTCGCACACTGCCGTCCGGACGGGAAGGGCGGGATGGCTGTGCAGGAGCTGTTCCCTAAGTTCTGCAAGGCGCTCCTTTTTCCTGCCCGTGAGGTAGAGCGGCTGGCCGCGGTCTGCAAGTTCCTTCACAAAGGCGGCGCCCAGCCCTCCCGTGGCGCCCGTGACGAGCGTATATAAAATCTCCATATCGATCTCCAAAACGACCCAAAAGCGGCAGCAGAAGCTTCCGCTTCAGGAGCCTTGACAGCATTATATCACCTTTTGCGCCGCCTTTCAAGCCCCCTCCGCCCTCCCGCTTGACTTTTTTCCCGATAAGGCATATACTGTTCATATGCAAACATCCGACGGGCGCACCCTTGCAAAGCGCAAGGGGGTGGGCGTCCTCTTCATCTTAGGCGCGGCGCTCTGCTTTGCGTTCATGAATTTATTCGTCAACCTTGCGGGCGAGCTTCCCGTCATGCAGAAGGTGTTTTTCCGCAACCTCGTCTCGGCGGGGGTCGTCTTCGTGCTCCTGTGCTTTTCCAAAGAAAAATTCCGCATCCACAGCAAAGAGTGCCTGCTTTGGCTGTTTCTGCGCTCCTTTGTCGGCTTTTTGGGCGTCATCCTCAACTTCTATGCCATCGATACGATCGGCAGCATCTCGGACGCTTCCATCTTAAACAAACTCTCCCCCTTCTTTGCCATCCTCTTTTCCGTCTTTCTGCTCAAAGAAAAGCCCAAGGCGTATGAGCTTATATTCGTCGCCCTCGCCTTTTTCGGCGCGCTGTTCGTGGTGAAGCCCACCTTTACGGCGGCTTCCCTTCCCGCACTGGCGGGAGTTTTGAGCGGCGCTTCGGCGGGGTTCGCCTACTCCTGCGTGCGCGTCCTCGGCGCGAAGGGCGAACGCGGCCTTATGACCGTCTTCTTCTTTTCCGCCTTTTCGACGCTTGTCGCCCTCCCCTTCTTCATCGCCTTCTACGAGCCGATGACCCCCTTCCAGTGGGCTTCCCTCCTTTTGGCGGGCGTTTCGGCAACGGGCGGGCAGTTCTTCATCACGGCGGCGTACCGCTTCGCGCCCGCGAAGGAGATCGCCGTCTTCGACTACTCGCAGGTGCTCTTTGCCGCCGTCCTCGGCTTCTTCTTCCTCGATCAGGTGCCCGACGTCTTAAGCATCGTCGGGTACGTCGTCATCATCGGCGCGGCCGTGGGAAAACAGCTCGTCTGCCAACACCTTGCAAAAAGACCCGCCGCTCCCGGAACGGGCGAACGGATGCAGCCGCCCGCATCGCCCGCGGAAGTGCCGCCGGAAAACCCGCCCGAGGGACGGGACAAAAGCCCGCCCGAGGGATGACGTCTTCAAAAGGTCAAACGGCCGCCATACACTTTTCACGCATTTCCCCTTGCCTTTTGCCTGAAAACGTGGTAACATGGTACGCACGCAAAGGGTCAGAAATTTCGCACCGAAAAGAGGGAGTATGCCCGAACAGGAAGTCCCCAACTGCAATATGACAGAGCCGCCGCTGCCGCCCGAAGGCATGCGGCCAAAGTCGCGCGCGCAGCTTCGCTCGTGGATCGTCAAGACCGTGCTGATGCTCGCCCTCATCGCCTTCTCCATCGTGCTGATGTTCTCCATCGGCAACTACGTGGCGGGCGACGAACACCAACGCGTGGGCTTCATCCAATTTTTGAAGCTCCTCGACTACCGCTATTTCGCGCTGCTCCTTGCGGTGCTTCTCCTCTATCTCGCGGTGGAGAGCGCAAAATATGCCTATCTTCTGAAAGTTTCGACGGGGAAATTCCGTTGGCGCGTCTCCATCAAGACGATGTTTTTGGGCAAGTATTACGACGGTATCACCCCCCTCAGCATGGGCGGACAGGCGTTCCAGATCGTGTATCTGCACAAAAAGGACGTGCCGGGCGGCGTGGCTTCCGCCATCCCCCTCATCCGCTATATCGTCAGTTCCCTCGTCGTCACCGCCATCTCCATCGTACTGCTCATTTTAACGCCGCAGCATGTGCCGGGGAGCATTGCTTCCAAGACGATGTTGGTACTCGCCGCCGTCTCGCTCGCACTCAACGGCTCCATCCCCCTCATCATCCTGCTCTTCACCATCTTCCCCAAGAGGATGATGCGCCTCGTCGTGGGAGCGGTCGGTCTGCTTGCGAAGATGCATATCGTCAAGCGCAAGTACCACGCGACCAAGAAGTGCGTCAACGGGCTGCTCGAATACAGCGGGGCGATGAAGCTGTTCGCGAAGAAATTTTTGCAGTGCCTCCCCCTGCTCGTCCTGTGCGTGTTGGAGACGCTCATCAACTACGCCATCCCCTTCTTCGTGGTACTCGCGGTGAGCGAGGTAGAGCCGACTTTCGAGCTCTTCATGCAGATCCTCTGCCTGAGCACACTCACCCGCTATACGGCACTCCTCATCCCCACGCCCGGCAACACGGGCGCGATGGAGGCGACGGGTTCGCTCATCTTCGCGACGGTGAGCGGCATCCAGCCCATGCTCGGCTGGGTGGTGCTCGTGTGGCGCTTCTTCACCTATTATATCTACATTGTCTCGGGCATCGGCATCAACATCTTTGAAGTCATCCGCGACGCGGTGCGTCAAAAGAGGCGGAACCGGGAAGAGCGGCTTGCGGCCGGAAACGCTGCGGCAACCGGTGCTCCCGAGAAAAAAGACGAATAAAAAATGCTCCCCGAAGGGAGCGTCGGAGGAAGTTTCGACAAACGCGGCACGGCAATGGCTGTGCCGTTTTTATTTGCCGCTGTCGCCGTAGTTAGAAAGAACGCGAGCGCTGGGGTCGGAGACGTTGCACCCCTCCCAGTCGCGGTTGGGCATCCAGAAGTCCTTGACCATCTTTGCCTGCCCGGGGTAGTACTTCTCGAAGATCTCGCGGTAGAGAAGGCTCTCTTTCGTGAAGGGTTTGGCGTGATAAGCGTACTTCTCGGCCCTTATTTCCCAGTCATCGCCGTATACTTTCCCGGAATAGGCCTTGAGATCGTCCACCATCGAGTGACCGACCGCATCGGAAAAGGCAGCCTTCTCGCGCCAGAGGATCTCAGGCGGGAGCCAGTCCCCCTCGAACGCGCGGCGGAGAAGGTACTTGCCCTTCCCGTAGGTGTTGAGCTTGAGTTCGGGGTCAATGCTCATGACGTATTTGACGAACTCCAGATCGCCGAACGGCACGCGCGCCTCCATCGAATGAACGGAGATGCAGCGGTCGGCGCGGAGCACATCGTACATATGCAGCTCACGGACGCGCTTTTGCGACTCCTTCTGAAATTCCGCGGCGGAGGGCGCGAAATCGGTGTATTTGTAGCCAAAGAGCTCGTCGGAGATCTCGCCCGTCAGGAGCACGCGGATGTCCGTCGTGCGACGGATGGCCTTGCAAAGGAGATACATCCCCATCGACGCGCGGATGGTGGTGATGTCGTACGTCGCGAGGGCGCGGATGACCTCCTCGAGGGAGCCGATGACCTCCTCGGGCGTCATGTAGACCTCGGTGTGCTCGGAACCGATGTAGTCGGCGACGATGCGGGCGTACTTCAGGTCGATGGCGTCCTTCTCCATGCCGATGGCAAAGGTGCGGATGGGCTTTTTTAAAGCCTTCGCACCGATGGCGCAGACGAGGGAGCTGTCCAGCCCGCCCGAGAGAAGGAAGCCGAGGGGCGCGTCGCTGTCGAGGCGCTTCTCCACGCCCGCGATGAGCCGCTCGCGGATGCCCCTGCACACCTCGTCGAGGCTCTCTTTATGATACGAGGAGACGGCGGCGATGTCCGAATAGCAAATGAAAGAGCCGTCCTCGTAGTAGTGCCCGGGCGGGAAGGGAAAGATCTCTTTGACGAGCCCGGTAAGGTTCTTGGGTTCGCTCGCAAAGGTGATGGCCCCGTGCTCGGTGTAGCCGTAGTAGAGCGGGCGGATGCCGACGGGATCGCGCGCGGCGATGTACTTGCCCTGCTCCCCGTCGTAGAGGACGAGAGCGAACTCGGCATCGAGCATTGAAAACATCTCAGTGCCGTACTCGCGGTAGAGAGGGAGCAGAATTTCGCAGTCGCTGTCCGACGCAAAGACGTACCCCTTCTCCTCGAGCTGCCGCTTCAAGGGGCGGAAACCGTAAATTTCGCCGTTGCAGACGAGCATATCCCTGCCCCGCGCGAAGGGCTGCATCCCCTCGGCGGTGAGCCCCATGACGGCGAGACGGTGGAAGCCCATGTAGCCCGTGGGGAGCTCCCTGATATCGCTCATGTCCGGCCCGCGCGAGACCGTTCTATAGAAACATTCCGAAAGGTGCTGTCGCTCTGCCTGCTTTTCGGTGATACAAAAAATCGAACACATCGT
>URMI01000008.1 GCA_900548845.1 uncultured Clostridia bacterium
TCGGACCGCCGCGCCGCTTTTTTTTAGGAGCGCCCCGCAGGTACCGCGGGGCGCTCTTACCATATTATAATATCAGATCTTATTGGTGCTGTTGAGGAGGAGCGCCATGCCGCTCGTTCTGCCCATGCAGGTGATGGTGAGGCCTGCGGCGTTCTGATCTTCGATCCATGCCGGCATGACGACGCCGAGATATTCCTCGCCGTTAAGGTCGAAGGCGATGTAGTGCGAACCGTACATGCGCCAGCTGCCCTCGATGCCGTTGATCGCGCCGCCCGCGCGCAGCACGACGCGCTTGGGCTTGACCGTGCCCGTGCCCTGCGTGAAGAGGATGAGATCGAACTTGCCCGCCGTGATGTTGAGGAGGGTCTCCTCCGTCACTTCCTGGATCTCCTCGCCCGCATAGCGGTTGCCGCTCACCACGGGCCAGCCGTCCGAGTTGAAGTCGTACTGACCGAGATAGAGATAGTGGAAGTTGTTGGAGCGGCTCATGCCCTGCTCGATGAACCAATTGGTGCGGCAGTGATAGGCGACGAGCTTGACGCCCTTCGAGGAGACGAACATATCGTTGTGCCCGGGGCAGTAGAAATCGGGGGCGTTCTCCGACCAGCGGAAGGAGCCCAGCATCTTGTTGCCCGTGCCGAGGTCGGTCGAGCAGACGAGGGGATTGCCGTTGACGTCGAGATAAGGGCCTTCCGGCGTTTCGCTCCTGCCGCAGCGCATGCAGTAGTCGCTCGAGAGGGAGCCGTACGAGCACATCAGATAGTAGTAGTTCTTCTTCGTCCACTTGCCGTCTTCGAGGACGTCGACGCCCTCATGGTAGCGGATGACGCCGCCTTCAACGGAGCCGCTCGCGATGTGCGTGCCGTAAAATTCTTCAAAGGTGCAGCGCTTCTTGATCCAATCGGTGTAGGCTCTGCCGTCCTTTCTTCTGCCGGTGGCGGGGTCGAGCTCGATGAGGTACAGCCCGAGGCCGTAGGATCCGTAGACGAGATAGAGCTTGCCGCCCTCCGCTTCGAGGACCTGCGGGTCGATGCAGTTGGGGGTGCGCCAGCCTGCGGGCGAGCAGAGAAGGAGCGAATCGAACCTGAAGGGGCCCGTGGGGGTCTCCGCCTTCGCGAGGCCGATGCACGACTTGGAGCCGCCGAAGTAACCCGTGAGGCAGAAGTACAGCCAGAATTTGCCGTCCGTGCCTCGCATGACGTCGGGCGCCCAGAAGGACATGGAGCCGTCGCGGCGGGTGCAGATGCCGTAGCCGACTTCGCTCTGCGAGGTCACGCACCAATCGTAGGCGGGCTGCAGATCGCCCATGCCCTGCTTGTAGCGGGGTGCGGTGCCCTCCATTTCAAACGCCGAGCCGACATACTCCCAGTGGAGAAGGTCGGTACTCGTGCGGATCTGATAGCCGTTGGGCGCGCCGAAGGTATCCGTCGAGTAGGCGTAATAGGTGCCCTCCCATTCGAGGATGGAAGGGTCGTGCGCGCAGCCTTCCTGCCAGGACGCATAGTCGGGCGTGCGCATTTTAAGCTTGTTGAAACGTGGGTTTTTCGGGTAGATCAATGCCATAACTTCCTCCTTTTCCGAACCGCTCGGGATCGGAACCGCAAGAGGCCCCCCTGTTGCGGCAAGCATTGTTTCGTTCATTCTTATTATAAATCATTCCATTCCGATTTTCAAGCCTCGGACGGCAATTTCGCAAAAAACTTTTTGTAAACGAAGAGGGCCGCCCCGGAACGGGCAGCCCCTTGCTCTTGTTATCATGCTGTTTTCGGATCGCAGGAAATCCTCTATCTTCCGACGCACCAGAGGGCGTTGCCGTCGGCGGAGGTCGCCGTGAAGCAGTAGGCGCCCTTGTTTTCGGGTGCCGTGCGCCAGCCCGCGCAGACGACGCCGCTGTAAGAGATGCCGCCGAGCTCGATCGTCACGAAATAGTCGCTCTCCATCGACCAGGTGCCCGTCAGAGCGCCCGAGATCGTGCCGTCTGCATTGAAGGTGCACTCGACGGAAGGAACGATCGTCGCCGAGACGCCCGTGGAATGCACGAGCACGTCAAAGGTGCCTGCGACCTGTTCCGTAGTCGCCGTGCCGTCGTTTTCGCCCGCGTAGCGCAGGGGCTCGAGGACGGGCCAGCCATCCTTGTTGAAGTAGAGGCGGCGCGTTTCGAGGTGGTGTCCGCCGTTGATGGCATCGCGCACATGGCAGACGACGAAGAACTCGCCGCGGCGCTCCACGACCGAGTTGTGGCCGAGCGCGACGTTGTTGCCCATGTTGGCGATGTTGTAGTTGCCCGAAAGCTTATTGCCTCCCCCAGGATTGATCATATCCTGACCAGTAATATCCTCATAAGGCCCGTCAGGGTTCTTGCTGCGTGCGACGCGCATCGTATAATCAGATTGAAGATCGCCGTGGGTGGCCATCATATAATAGTAGTCCGTATCGTCGTTATAGAAGATGAACGGACCTTCAACGACTTTGCCATCATGCGACCACAGGAGCTTGCCGAAACCGTCTTCGACGGGCAGGCCGTTTTTATCGAGTTCCTTGATATAGATGCCGCCGAAGAAGGAGCCGTAGACCATCCACAGCGTACCGTTCTTATCTTCGAAGAGTTCGGGGTCGATGCAGTTGGGCTTGGAAGAGGAGCTGCTCGTCACGCTCTCGACGATGACGGTGTTGTTGGAATAGGGGCCCATGACGTTGTCGGACTCCACCCTGCCGATGGCGGAAGAATTGGAGCCGAAGCCGCCCGTCAGCGAATAATACATATAATATTTACTGCCGATCTTGTGCACATCGGGCGCCCAGGTGGTCGTGCTGTCTCTCGTAGGATTGACAAGCTCCACCGTCGATTGTATCGCAGCAGGCCACTCAGTTCCGTTCTTATCAACATAGGACTCCGAGCCATAGAGCGACGGCCAAGTCAGCTGTCCGCCCGAGATCGTCTGATCGGTCACTTCCTGCGTCCATGTGATGAGGTCTTTGGAAGAAGCCACGGCGTAGTGCGTGCCGAAGGCGTAGTAGGTCTGCGAAGAGACATCGTAGAAGACGGACGGATCGTGCACCGCTGCCGTCATGCCGGGCGCCGCTTCGGGCAGTTCGAGGGCTTCGTCGGGCGCCTTGACGCCGCCGCAGCCCGCAAGCGAAAACGCCGTCGCAAACGTCATGACGACGGCAAGCGCCGAAATAAGCAGTTTTTTGAGTTTCATAGGTCCCCCTATCATGAGAATAGATCGTTGTTATTATACCGCATTTGCGCGGTTTTTTCAAGGGGTTTGGGAAAAATTTTTCACTCTTTGAACAAAAAAGACGGAGCCGAAGCGGCTCCGCCCTTTTTCTTTTGTAATGTGCGCATAGTGCGCCTTCTCTTACTCCTTGGAACCCGTGAGCATCAGCGAGCTGATGATCGTCTTCTGGAAGCAAGCGAACAGGATCATGACAGGCAGGACGCAGAACACCGCACCTGCAAGGACGACGCCGTAGCCGCCGTCGATCGAGTTGACGTTCTTATCGAAGACAGACAGCGCGTGAGGAAGGTTGACCGCAAGGCTGTTCTGCGGGATGAAGATGTAGGAACCCATGTAGTTGTTCCAGCAGCCCATGAAGGACAGCAGGCCCTGCGCCATGATCGCGGGCATCGCAAGAGGAAGGATGAACCCGCAGAAGATGCGGAAATAGCCCGCACCGTCGATCTTGGCGGCTTCGATGATGGAAGTCGGAAGGCCGTACAGGAACTGACGGATGAAGAATGCCGTCATGATGGAACCGAAGAGGCCGGGGATGATGAGGACGAGACCGTTATCTCTCCAGCCGAGAGCATCGTACATCGAGAACTGAGCCGTCATGATGCACGCGCCGGGGACCATGATCGCCGCGAGCAGGATGAAGAAGACGATGTCTCTTCCGTACCAATTGAGCTTCGCGAACGAGAACGCCGCGGATGCGGACGTGATGACGCCGACAACAACGGGCACGATGGAGTACACGAGGTTGTTGCCGAGTGCACGCCAGAACGTCAGTTCACTGAAGACCTGCTGGAACGCCTTCGTCATGAACTGGCTGTAGTTGTAGAACAAGCCGTGCGAATAGCCCGGGGATGCCGTGCTCAGACGAGGCCACCAGACGAGGGAGTTGAGGATCGTCGAACCGATACCCGTGGTGGACGTATCGGCAAAGCCTGCCGCGACCATCCACCAGAAGGGGTAGACGGAGAGGAACGCACCGAAGAGAAGGACGATGTAGCAGACGATGTCGCCCACGAGCTTCTTGCGCTTTTTGCTGGCGCGGTGCGTGGCGGTGGAGATGCCGAAGAAGGCAAGGACTGCGCCGAACGCGTAGCGGACGGGAGAATACTTTTTCTCCTCTTCAGCGGGAGCAGCATTCATAACTTCGTTACTCATTTTTCCCCTCCTTAGTCCTTATTCTTGGAATCCAGCCAGAACTGGATGAGCGTGAGGATGATGATCATGACGGCGAGGATCATGCCGTATGCAGCACCCTGCGAAGGCCTTGCGTTGATGCCGTTCATACCCGTTCTCCAGATAAGAGCGACATAACCGGAAAGCATCGGGTCGTCCGCCTTGAACAGTTCGGGCTCGGCGTAGATCTGCATGCCGCCGATGACTGCCGTGACGATGTTGTAGAAGATGGTGGGGTACAAGTCGGGCATGGTGACCTTCCAGAAGATCTGCCAGCCGTTTGCACCGTCGATCTGCGCGGCTTCTTTGGTTGCCGCATTGACGCCCGAGAGACCTGCGATGTACAGGATGATGGTACCGCCGAGGCCCTTCCAGACGGACATGATGATGACGACGCACTTAGAAAGGACGCCCTGGCACCAGAACGGGTCGGTCATGAAAGCGCCACCGCCCGAAGCACCCGTCAACGACGCCCAGGTGAGCGACGCGGCGCCCGTCGTGTTGATCCAGTTGATGTCGAGCCCGAAGATCTGGTTGAAGACACCCTCCTGGTTGAACATGAGGCGGAACGTGTAGACGATGGAGACCGTACTTGCAACGCAGGGGAAGTAGTAGATCACGCGGAACACGTTGGCGCCGGGGATATCGCGCGTCATGCAGACGGCGAAGAACATCGCGAGGATCATACCGATCGGGATACCGATCATGTAGAACACGGTGTTGAAGAGGTACACACCCATCTCGTTCATCGGGATGGCGGGGCTGATACGGATGACATTGGTGAATGCGTATGTATACCAATGCCAGGGATCGGCGACACCGTCGGTCTTGTAGATGTGATCTGCAAAATTGCCGAGGAACTCGAACATCGAGCCCGACATGATCGAATAGTTGGTGAACGAAAGCAGGATGGCAGCGACAAGACAGATGAAGACGAACCAGAGCGTACCCACGATGAGCGGGAGACAGAAGATCCAGCCCCACAGGTTGTCCTGCAGTTTCTGCTGATTGATGGGTTTTCTTTGCTTCTTCTGCGGGAGGGCTTCTTCGCCGACGACAGCTTGTTCGGCTTCCACGGCTTCCGCATTGACAGCAGCGTTGTTTTCCATCATTTTCCTCCTTATTTTTTCATATCCGCTCAAAGAGAAGAAGGGGAGCACGGCGTCCCGTGCGGAATGCGTGCTCCCGCGTTCTCTTCAAGCATGGCGGAACATCAGAAGATGTTCTCAAGCCGCAAGCGTTTTCTTTTTACGAAAGCATGTCTTGCTCGGTCTGGATGGCGACGTCGAGCAGGCGCTGAGCTTCTCTCGTGGAGTAGACTGCCCACCAACCGGGGGTCGCATAGGACTCGGGATGTTCGGGGATGGCGTCGGGGTTGGCGCTGACATCGCTGCTCGTGAGCATCGTGTCGAAGATGGTGCCCCAGTCGACCATGTTGCCCGTATGAGGCGCCTGGTTGAGGTAAGGAAGGACGTAGTTCTTGCCGCGGGCATCGAGGCTGGTGAGCCATGCGGTCTCGTAGGTGTACATTGTCGAATCGCGGACGAAGTTGAGGCCGAACTGCATTCTGACGCTGAGGTCGCGGTCTTCATAGGTATAGAGGGTGAGGAAGAGCACCTTCATGCCGTATGCAAGGGAGTTGACCGATTCCATAGGCGTGTTTTCGAACTGCTTGTCGTAAGCGACGTCGGGATGATTCTGCGCCATCCATTCGCCGACCGTGCCGCCTGCCGTGTTGGCTGCGTACATATCCTTCGCGATCTGGTAGACGGAATCGAACTCGGCATCGTCGGGGGAGATCATTTCTTCGAAGGCACCCGTGCCGTCGAGGAAATCAAGGCACTGAGACTTGAAGTTGGGAAGCTGGGAACCCGAATAGGTGAGGGTGACCTGCATCTCTTCGCCGATGGTGAGGTACTTCATCAGGTCGATGCACGCCTCGAGCTTCCACTCTGCGTCGTCGAGGACTGCGGTGGAGATACCGTAACCGACGGAGTCCATACGCGCGCCCCACTTATCCTGGCGCTCGAGCTGGTTCTCGAAGATCTCCTGGCCCGTGTACTCGGTCTTTGCAGGGGAGACGTAGCCGTCCTGCTTCTCGCCGTCCGTATAGGTGACCATGTTGTAGTCTGCATCCTTGATGTAGGAGTAGAGCGCATAGTCTTCGGAGACGGGCTCGGGCATCAAGCTGGCTGCGAGGACGCTGCGGTCGGTCTTGTTGGTGTTGATCGCATCCCAGGTACCCTTACCATAGAAGACGACCTGGCCGAGGCAGAACATTTCCCAGCCGGAGGGCTTGGTCGACGTCGTATCGCCGCAGTTGTTGGAGTTGCCGTTCCAGTCGGAGCCGTACGCATAGAACGCACCGAGCGTTTCGACGTAAGCTTCGCTGTTGGTACCGTACTGGATGGCGATGTCTTCCATCACGCCCTGGATGTTGACCTGTTCGGTCGTGTACGTTTCGGTGCCGATGACGGTAGGATCGTCGCCGTTGGTGACGGAGGTCGAATCCTGGTTGATGTAGTCGGCATTGTTGCCTGCGAGCCAGGGAAGGAGATAAAGAACGCTTTCGTACTGGTCGTTGCCGTAGATGTTCTTTCTGCCGTCCGGGGTCGTTCTGCCGCCCATGTTCTCGGTATAATTATCCCAATTGTAGGTGTTGAAGTAGTAAGTCAGCACCCAGGTGAGCGCGGAGTACTCGGCATAGGTGTAGGTGATGTAGCCCGTGTCTTCATCGTACTCTGCTTCGGTGTTCTTGTATTCGGCAGGGATCTCGACGTTGGTGTTGGCACCGTCGGGCCAATATTTCTTCGCTTCTTCGAAGGTATCGCCGGGGAAGCCGGGGATGGTCACGCAGTAGCCCTGGCCGTCGGTGTACTCATCCACGAGCCAAGCCACGGGATCGCCGCCGATGAGGGCGTCTTCGTAGCTGGGGAACTTGTAGAAGTTATAGGGCTTGTAGTAGGTGGGCTCGCCGATCCGGATGAGGGGCACGTCGTTGCCGTCTTCATCGGTGACGACGCCGTACTCGGCGTTGAAGGTGAGTGCACCCGTCTCGAACTCGGCGCCCTTCGTGCCGTTTCTGTCGCTCGTCTTCTTGTTGGTGAGCGCTTCGCGGATCTCATCGGTGAAGAAGGTATCGTTGAAGGAAAGGCCGAAGTTGGAGAAGTCCTTGGGAAGGCCGTAGATGCCGACCTCCACGCCGGACTGCTGACCCTTCCATGCGCCGTCCGCGAACTCGATACGCTCGCCGCGCTGATAGCCTTCCGCATCGGTGTGGGCATAGAATGCAAGCGCGTCGTCCCAGACGTCGTTGAGAGCGGCAACGTCCTCTTCGGAGGTCAGGTAATCGGCAAGGTCAAGGACGCGGCCGTAGTGCGACCAGACGCGGACGTACTTGGGCGAGACATAGAAAATGTCGGGCTGGCTGTTCGAAGAGATCTGGTTGGAGAGCGCGGTGAAGTACGCAGTCGGATCGGCGTTACTGTCGAAGTCGATCTTGATCGGGGCGTGGCCTTCTTCCCACTCGCCGCTTGCGATCATTTCCTGCGTGTACTGCTCCGCCCACGTGTTGCAGGCCGTCTCGTTGATCACTCGGTCGTCGACGCCGCAGAACATGGAGATCTTGATCGTGTTCGAATCGTCTCCGCAACCGGCAAGGCCGATCGCCGTTCCGCACACCATGACGGCAGAGAGGGCAACGAGTGAAGCGTTTCTTAACAGTTTTTTCTTCATTCTTTTACCTCTTATAAATATAGAATCTTGTGCCGCCCTCATTGCCTTGCTTGGGAAGCGGTGTTCGCAGTTTGGGGGAGTGCGCTCCCCGCTGCCGCCGCTCAGCGCTTCGGACGCATGAAATGCCGTATCAGTCCGTCAAGTAGAAAAAGGACATTCGTCAATCTTGCCGCAGGCCGCCCTGAGGCAGCCCCCGAAAAATCGGAAACACGGAAAAATTAACGAATGTCCCTCTGCTTCATGACTTTCCCCCTATCGTCATTTCTACACTGACATAACTTTACCACACTTTCGGCGGTTTGTCAATGTTATTTTGAAATTTTTTTTGTGAAATATTCATCTTGAATTGCGAATTTTCACCACTTTGTCGCATTTCTCGCTATCATGAGCGTTTTTGTGCAAAATGACGCGGAAAAAGCGCCCCGTTTGGGACGCTTTGTCGGTTTTATGCGGATATATGCGGT
Source organism: uncultured Clostridia bacterium (assembly GCA_900548845.1). Classification (GTDB taxonomy): domain Bacteria; phylum Bacillota; class Clostridia; order Christensenellales; family Borkfalkiaceae; genus Gallimonas. The sequence continues at coordinate 8,612 of URMI01000008.1, forward strand.
TTTGCGGCTGCCGCGACTGCCCTTTGGGATGGCGCGCCGTGCGGCACGGGCGAGCCGTGCGGGACCTGCGGTCTGCCCGCGGCCTTTCAAGCGGGGCTTACTCCTGGCGGTCGATGATGTCTAAAATTTCCGAGATGCGGTCGAGATCGTCGCGGGAGTAGTAGTCGATGTAGATGCGGCCCTTCTTGTCCGTGCCGATGAGGGAGACCTTGGTGCGGAAGGAGGTGCGCAGCCGCTCGACGAGGTGGGTGAGCTCGGCGTTCGCGAGGGTGTTCTTCTTCTCCTTCTCGCGGGCGAGCACTTCGGGCGGGTTGAGAAACTGCTTGACGGCGCGCTCCATCTCGCGCACCGACCAGCCGTTTTTGACGCACTCTTCGGCGAGCTTGCCCTGCGCCTCCTTGGGAACGGGCACGAGGGTGCGCGCATGACCCGAGGAGAGCTTGCCCTCCCTCACGAGCGCGATGACTTCGGGGGCAAGCGTGAGAAGGCGCAGCGTGTTGGCGATAGCGGGACGGGACTTGCCCAGACGGTTCGCGAGCTCCTCCTGCGTGAGGTGGTACTCGTCCATGAGCTGCTTCATCGCGTCCGCCGCTTCGATGGGGTTGAGGTCCTCGCGCTGCAAATTTTCGATGAGGCTTATTTCGCGGATCTCGCGCTCCGTGTAGTCCTTGACGACGGCGGGGATGCTTTCGAGCCCCGCCATCTTGGCGGCACGGTAGCGGCGTTCGCCCGCGATGATCATGTAGCGGCCGTCGGGGTCCGCATTGACGACGATGGGGCTGATGACGCCGTGCTCGCGGATGGAGCTTGCAAGGTCGTTCAAAGCGCCTTCGTCGAAGATCTTACGCGGCTGATCGGGGTTGGGATAGATGTCGGAAAGCGGGAGCTCGCGGACGCCCGAAGCACTCTCGCCCTGCGCGTTCTCGTAAGCTTCCTCGGTATCGCTGAACAGGGCGGAAAGCCCTCTGCCTAAGCCTTTCGTCGTCATGTCTTATTCCCCCTTCTCTTCCGTCTTTAAGATAAATTCTTCGGTGAGCGCCGCATAGGCACGCGCGCCCGCGCACTTGGGATCGTGCAGCACGATGGGCTTGCCGTGGCTGGGGGCCTCCGCAAGGCGCACATTGCGCGGGATGACGATCTCATAGAGCTTTTTGGTGAAATACTTCTTGATCTCCGCCGCGATCTGCTTGCTGATGAGCGATCTGCCGTCGTACATGGTGAGCGCGACGCCCTCCACTTTGAGCGAGCGGTTGAGGTGCTGCCGCACGAGCGAGATGGTGTTCATGAGCTGGCTCAGCCCCTCCAATGCGTAATATTCGCTCTGGATGGGGATGATGACGCTGTCCGCCGCGGTGAGCGCGTTGATCGTAAGCAGCCCCAAAGAGGGCGGGCAGTCGATGAAGATATAGTCGAACTCCCCGCGCACCTTGTCGAGGGCGCCCTTCAAGATCTTCTCGCGGCTCTTCTTTGCGACGAGCTCCACTTCCGCGCCCGCGAGGTCGATGTTCGCGGGCAGGATGGTGAGCGTCGGAAGCTCGGTGGGGAGCAGGTTGTCCTTGCAGTCCTCCCCCTCGATGAGCACCTGATAGACGGACTTTTTCAAAGAGCTCTTGGAAAAGCCGAGGCCCGTCGTCGCGTTGCCCTGCGGGTCGATGTCGACGAGCAGCACTCTTCTTCCCATCGTCGCAAGATACGCCGCCATGTTGACGCACGTCGTCGTCTTGCCGACGCCGCCCTTCTGATTGGAAAAGGAAATGATCTTGCCCATACTCTCTCACCTCTTTTCTTATGCTTCGGGGGCGGAAGGAGCGTTCGGAGCGCCGGGTGCGGAGGGCGCGGCGGGTGCGGAACCCTTGCCCGTCATGCCGAAGGGATCGTCGGGCGTGCCTTTGTCGTGCTCTTCCATATAAGCAAGTACTTCTTCCCACGAGGCGCCCTTCATGAGCATATCCACTTCGGGCGTGTAGATGGTCTCCCTTTCGACGAGGACGCGCGCCATGTTGTCGAGCACGCTCCTGTGTTCGAGGAGGAGCTTCTTCGCGCGCTCGTATGCGGAGGTGACGATGCGCTTGATCTCTTCGTCGATGATGTTCGCCGTCTCTTCCGAATAGACGTTGTGCTGTTCGAAGTCGCGCCCGAGGAAGACGGGGTTGTCGCTCGAATAGGCGATGGGCCCGAGTTTGTCGCTCATGCCCCACTCCGTGACCATCTTGCGCGCCATCTGCGTGACCTTCTGGATGTCGTTGGAAGCGCCCGCCGAGACGTCCTGGATGACGATCTCTTCGGCGACCCTGCCGCCCAGCGCCATGCAGATGAAGTCGTTAAGCTTCTTAACAGTGTAGCTGTTGTCGTCCGTTTCGGGGCGGGTGAGCGTGTAGCCTGCCGCCATACCGCGGGGGATGATGGAAACTTCCTGCACGTTGTCGTTCTGTTCACACAGTTTAGACAGAATGGCATGGCCCGATTCGTGATAAGCGGTGGACTTCTTGTCGGCTTCCGTCACCACGCGGCTCTTCTTCTGAGGGCCCATGATGACTTTGTTAATTCCTTCATAAAGCTCGAGATTGCCGATGAGCTTCTTCCCTGCACGGGCGGCGAGGATGGCCGCCTCGTTGAGGAGGTTGGCAAGGTCGGCTCCCGAGAAGCCGCTCGTCATGCGGGCAATGGTACGGAAGTTGACGTCGGGAGCGAGGGGCTTGTTCCTCGCATGGACTTTGAGGATCTGCTCGCGGCCCTTGACGTCGGGGAGGTTGACATAGATCTGACGGTCGAAGCGGCCGGGACGGAGAAGGGCGTTGTCGAGGATGTCGGCACGGTTGGTCGCTGCCATGACGATGACCCCTTCGTTGGAATCAAAGCCGTCCATCTGGACGAGGATCTGGTTGAGGGTCTGTTCCCGCTCGTCGTGGCCACCGCCGAGGCCCGCTCCACGCTGACGGCCCACGGCATCGATCTCATCGATGAAGATGATGCAGGGCTGGTTGCGTTTTGCAAGGTCGAAGAGATCACGCACACGCGAGGCACCGACACCGACGTACATCTCGACGAAGTCGGAGCCGCTCACCGAGAAGAAGGGAACGCCCGCTTCGCCTGCAACGGCCTTTGCGAACAGCGTTTTACCCGTTCCGGGAGGGCCGACGAGGAGAACGCCCTTGGGGATCTTCGCCCCGAGGTCGGAGAACTTCTTGGGGCTCTTTAAGAACTCGACGACTTCGGCGAGCTCTTCCTTCTCTTCTTCGGCACCCGCGAAGTCGGAGAAGCGGACCTTGATGTTGGTGGAGACCTTCGCTTTCGTCTTGCCGAAGCTCATTGCCTTGCTGCCGCCGCCCATCGTCGAACGCATGACGATGAAGATCGCGACGACGCCGATGACGAGCACGGCAAGATAGATGATGGTGCTCCAATTAGAGCCCGCGTTTGGGTTGGAATAGCTGTATTCCTGCAAACCGTAGTTTTCTACCCAATCATCGAGGATGGACTGTCCGTCCGCCGTATAGAGGCTGCTGAACACCGTCCAATATTTGTAGGGCGCGCGTTCGTCCGTCGAGGTGTAACCGTAGACGACATAACCGTTGACATGCACTTTGACGATCTGCTCGTCG
>URMI01000009.1 GCA_900548845.1 uncultured Clostridia bacterium
TCCCTACACGACGCTCTTCCGATCTAAGCGAAAAGAGCGCTCCTATGATGGGAGCGCTCTTTTCAAAGTGGTGATTGACAAACAATAGTTGAAATGATATAATAGAGACAAATCAAAACGGAGGTGCAGCGTGATCGGGTTTTTTATCTGGCTCGTATCGGCAGTCCTGATCCTCTTTGGCCCTGCGGCAACCTTTACCGCCGGCAACAGCGTTCCCCCGCCCCATCAGCAGGAAACGCCGCCCGTTGCTTATCGGATGCTGACCCCGGGCGAAACGGAGATCGATGAAATCGCGTTGATCGCCGTCAACGACGGCCCCGTGCAGGGCATCGATTGTGCCTGGGGATACAGCTATCTTGAATTCAATATCTCGCGGGCGGCGCATACGGAAGACAGCAATCTGTATCTCGTCAAATTTTCCGTTGATTTTACCCCCGGCTATATCGCCGCCAAAAATGACTTCGAACTTGCAGAAGGCGTCCCCTATGATGAAGACGCCTGCCTGAAAGGCGGCACGATGACGGTATCGGTGACGGACAACGGCGAAGCGGGACACTGCGTTGTCATTCCGCGAAGCGCCTGGCGTTATCAGGGCAGCGAAACAGGCACAGCGGAATGGAACGGCACGCAATTCTACAGCTCTTCCTCCCCTATGGATGCCGATGAGACCGTAACGGCAAGCTGGACGTTTGAGGCCGGCAGCCGCGACGCCGACAAGAAGGCCACGCGCATCATGCAAACAGCCTTCCTTGTAGAAGCCTTCCCGCAGGAGAGCCGCGAAGATGTGCTCACTTTTGAATTTACGCACACCCTGTCCGCTCAGCATCGGCTCCCCGGCGGTCTGTGGAAGCCCCTCGGATATACCGACGGGGCGGAACACAAGCAAGAACTTGTCCATACTTTCAGCATCTCTGTTCCCTTCTCACTCTGAACACGGCAAACACAACAAAAGAGCGCTTCCTGGGAAAGGGAGCGCTTTTTTTGCAAAGATTTTGCTGTGCGGGGGCTTGGGCGGGAGGCTGTTTACTCCTTCCGTCACGGCACCGAAGCAAGCTTCGGATGCCGCGCCACCTCCCTCGGAGAGGGAGGCAAGGAAATAAGGAGGACGCCAATAATGAGGAAAAGAACGCTCCCCAAAAAAGGGAGCGCTCTTTGGATGTGGTTTCTGAATGCGGTTTACTTTAAGTGCCAGATGAGGTTTGCGTAATCGGTGACCGAACGGTCGGCGGAGAATTTGCCCGCCGCCGCCATGTTGTGAAGGCACTTTCTGTCGAAGTCCTCCGTGCCGTAGTCGTGCAGAAGCTCGAGCTTGGCGCGGACGTAATCGGCAAAGTCGAAGAGGACGAGATAGCGGTCGGCGCCGTAATCGGTGACGATGCTCTCGTAAAGCTTTTTGAGCATCCCCTTCTCGTCGGGGAAGGTGCCGTCGCGCAGCGTTTCGACCACGCGGCGGAGTTTCGGGTCGTTGCCGAGCATCTCCGTCGGGCAGTAGTACTGCTTGACTGCCGCCACTTCTTCGACGGTCGCGCCGAAGATGTAGTTGTTCTCCCTGCCCGCCTCTTCGCAGATCTCGACGTTTGCACCGTCGAGCGTCCCGAGCGTCACCGTGCCGTTCAGCATGAACTTCATGTTGCTCGTGCCCGAGGCCTCCATGCCCGCCATGCTGATCTGCTCGCTCACGTCCGCCGCGCAGACGATCTTCTCCGCGTAGGAGACGTTGTAGTTCTGCACGAACACCACCTTCATCACCTTGCTGACGTCGGGGTCGCCGTTGACGAGCTTTGCGATCTCGTTGATGTACTTGATGATCGCCTTCGCGTTGTAGTAACCGGGAGCCGCCTTCGCGCCGAAGATGAATGCCGTGGGCGGGAAGTCGGTGATTTCGCCGTCCTTGATCGCGTAATAGAAATAGAGGATGGCGAACGCGTTGAGAAGCTGGCGCTTGTATTCGTGAAGGCGCTTGACCTGCACGTCGAAGATGAAGTCGGGCGAAAGGTCGATGCCCTCGTGCTGTGCAATATAGGCGGCGAGCTTCTCCTTGTTGGCGTGCTTGATGGTGCGGAAGGCGGGCAGCATCTTTTCGATGTGGGGCTCCATCTTCCTCAGCTGCGCAAGGTCGGTGTGCCAGCCCGTGCCGATGTATTTGTCGATCTCCTTCGCCATGTCGGGATTGTTGAGGAGCATCCAGCGGCGGGGCGTGATGCCGTTCGTGACGTTGACGAACTTTTCGGGGAAGCGCTCGTACCAATTTTTGAAGGTATCCGTCTTTAAGATGTTGGTGTGGATCTCTGCGACGCCGTTGACGTGCGAGGAAACGTAGATGGCAAGATGCGCCATGTGGATGACGTTATCGCGGATGATATAGAACTTGCTGCCGTCGAGGCCGTCCGCCTCGAGGCGGCGCTGACAGTTGACGATCTCCTGATAGACGTCGGGGAGAAGGTCGGAGAGCGCGAGCGCATCCCACTTCTCGAGCGCCTCCGCCATGATGGTGTGGTTGGTGAAGTTGAAGGTCTCCGCGCAGACTCTGAACGCCTCGTCGAAGGTGAAGCCCTCCGCCTTGAGAAGGCGAAGAAGTTCGGGAATGGCAATGACGGGGTGGGTGTCGTTGAGCTGGAAGCAGTAGTAGCGGGAAAGCTCGTGAAGATCGTGCCCCGCCTCCTTCTGCTTTCTGACGATGTCCTGAAGGGAGGCGCTGACGAGGAAGTACTGCTGCCTGAGGCGCAGGATCTTGCCCACCATCGTGTTGTCGTTGGGATAGAGGACGTCGGTGATCTTCGTCGCGTTGAAGTTCTCCGTCGCCGTGTGTTCGCCCTTCATGTCGTTGAAGGTCGCAAAATCGAACGCCTGCACGGGCTCCGCCTGCCAGAGGCGCAGCGTGTTGACGACGCCGTTCTTGTAGCCGAAGATGGGCATATCGTAAGGGACGGCGCGCACATCCTGATCGGCAAAATGCACGGTGACGGCGTCGCGCTCGGTGCGCACGCTCCACGGATCCCCCCATTTGAGCCAATCGTCGCCCTCTTCATGCTGATAGCCGTCGACAAAGGTCTGGGCAAACAGGCCGTAGCGGTAGCGGATGCCGTAGCCGTCGAGGGGGATGTCCATCGTTGCAGCGCTTTCGAGATAGCAGGCGGCAAGACGGCCGAGACCGCCGTTGCCGAGCGCCGCGTCCTCCACCTCTTCGAACTTATTAAGGTCTTCGCCGATGCTCTTTAAGGCTTCGCCGGCATCTTCGAGGATGCCGAGGTTGAGAAGGTTGGAGAAAATGGCGCGGCCCATCAAAAATTCTGCCGAGAAATAGCCGCAGCGGCGCTTATCCGCCGACTTTTCTGCCTTCCAATCGGCATAGACGCCGCCCATCACCGCGCGGGAGAGCGCGTTATACAGTTCCTTCTTGTTCGCCGAGGCAAGGTCGGTGCCATAGTCCGCATGCAGGATGCCGTCGACTTCCGATAAAAACTTCTTCTTGTCTAATTTCATGTTGTCCTCTCATGCCGCACAGAAAACTGTGCGCATTTTTGTATGATATTTTGGCTGACCTTTTTATTTTACACAACAGAGTTGCAAAAGTCAACGCAAAATTTCCGCGGAACGCGATTTTTTTCTCCGTTTTTTTATGCAAAAGAGTGTTCGCTTTTGCTTTGCCTGCAAGGCGGTGTATTTTCCTTATTTTTTCAGAGGGAACTTTCTCAAAGCCCTTGAAATATCCTTTCCCTTGTGCTATAATGTATGTAATTATGCGCTATTTTGCCCCTTTTTCGGAAAGGGCGTCGAAAGAAGCGCTCTCAGGAGGTAACGGATGGAAAATTGTGAAGCGTGCGGAACGCCCGAACAGGCCGAAAAGCTGAAGGCCGTCATCGAGGAGTCCAAGAGCACGCCGGGATGTCTCATGCACATCCTGTAGGAGGCGCAGGGCATTTACGGATTTTTGCCCATGAGCGTTCAGAAGACGATCGCGGAAGGCCTCGGGATCTCCCTCTCCGAGGTGTACGGCGTAGTCACGTTCTACTCGCAGTTCTCGCTCAAGCCCAAGGGCAAGCACCGCATCAGCGTGTGCCTGGGGACTGCATGCTATGTGAAGGGATCGGATAAGATCCTTTCCGAGATCGAAAAGGAGCTCGGCATCCAGTGCGGCGAATGCACGGAAGACGGGCTGTTCTCGATCGACAGCTGCCGCTGCGTCGGCGCGTGCGGCCTTGCGCCCGTCATGATGATCGGCGACGAAGTCTACGGCAAGCTCACGCCCGAGTCCGTCAAGGACGTGCTCGACAAATACCGCAAGGAGGAAAACGCATGAGCCAGCACGAGCATATCACCACCGCGCAGCTGGACGAGATCCGCGCGCGCAAGCACGACCTCATCGCCATCCGCCGCGCCGTGCACGAACAGGCGGAAAAGATCGCAGAGCATACGAAGTACCGCAAGCAGGTGCTCGTCTGCGGCGGTACGGGCTGCACCTCCTCGCATTCGATGAAGGTCATCGAGCAGCTTGAAACTTCCCTCAAAGAGAACCACATCGACGACGTCATCGTCGTCAAGACGGGCTGCTTCGGTCTCTGCGCCCTCGGCCCCATCATGATCGTCTACCCCGAAGGCGCCTTCTATGCGCAGATGACGCCCGAACACGCCAAGACCGTCGTCGAACAGCACCTTGTCAAAGGCGGGCATATCGTCAAGGAGCTCCTCTATCAGGGTACCGTGCACGAGGACGGCAGCATCATCCCCTTCGGCGAGACCCCCTTCTATAAGAAGCAGATGCGTATCGCGCTTAGAAACTGCGGCCTCATCGCGGCGGAGGACATCGAGGAAGCCATCGCGGCGGGCGACTATGCGGCGCTCGAAAAGGTCTTAACTTCCATGACGCCCGACGACGTCATCAACGAGATGCTCGCCTCCGGGCTTCGCGGCAGGGGCGGCGCGGGCTTCCCCACGGGCAGAAAGTGGGCGTTTGCAAAGGCTTCGCAGGGCGATATCAAGTACGTCTGCTGCAACGCCGACGAAGGCGACCCCGGCGCGTTCATGGACCGTTCCGTCCTCGAAGGCGACCCCCACTGCGTGCTCGAAGCGATGACCATCGCGGGCTATGCGATCGGCGCGCATCAGGGCTACATCTATGTGCGTGCGGAGTACCCCGTCGCCGTCCAGCGCCTGCGCATCGCCATCGATCAGGCGCACGAATACGGGCTGCTCGGCAAGGATATCTTGGGCCTCGGCTTTGACTTTGACATTGAAATAAGGCTCGGCGCGGGCGCGTTCGTCTGCGGCGAAGAGACGGCGCTCATGACGAGCATCGAGGGCCACCGCGGCGAACCCAGGCCCCGCCCTCCCTTCCCCGCTGTCAAGGGCCTCTTCGGGAAGCCCACCATTTTGAATAACGTCGAGACGTGGGCGAACGTCAACCCCATCATTCTGAAGGGCGCCAAGTGGTTCTCCTCCATCGGCACGGAGACCTCGCCCGGCACCAAGGTGTTCGCGCTCGGCGGCAAGATCACCAACGTCGGTCTTGTGGAAGTGCCCATGGGCACCACGCTCCGCGAGATCGTCGAAGAGATCGGCGGCGGCATCCCCGGCGGCAAGAAGTTCAAGGCGGCTCAGACGGGCGGGCCTTCGGGCGGCTGCATCCCCGCAGAGTGCATCGACACCCCCATCGACTACGATTCCCTGCTCGCCATCGGCTCCATGATGGGCAGCGGCGGTATGATCATCCTCGATGAGGACACCTGCATGGTGGATATCGCGAAGTTCTACCTCGAATTCACCGCGGACGAGAGCTGCGGCAAGTGCACCCCCTGCCGTATCGGCACCAAGCGCCTTTTGCAGCTCCTCACCAAGATCACGGAAGGCAAGGGCGAACCCGAAGACCTCGACAAGATCGAAGAGCTTGCCGCGCACATGAAGCAGTCTTCCCTCTGCGCCCTCGGCCAGAGCGCGCCCAACCCCGTCCTTTCGACGCTGCGCTACTTCCGCAAGGAGTACGAAGAGCACATCCTCGAGAAGCGGTGCGCGGCGGGCGTGTGCAAGGCGCTCATGACCTACTACGTCATCCCCGAAAAGTGCAAGGGCTGCACGCTGTGCGCGCGCAACTGCCCCGTCAAGGCGATCTCGGGCTCCGTCAAGCAGCCGCACGTCATCGATACGAGCAAGTGCGTCAAGTGCGGGCTGTGCATGGCCAACTGTAAGTTCGGCGCCATCGTGAGAAAGTGAGGTGCAAGATGCAAGCGAAAATGGTAAACTTAAAGATCAATAATATCTCCGTCAGCGTGCCCGAGGGGACGACCATCCTCGAAGCGGCGCGCAAGGCGCACATCGAGATCCCCACCCTCTGCTACCTCAAAGACGTCAGCTGCGTGGGCTCCTGCCGCATGTGCCTCGTCGAGGCAACGGGCGCGAGAGGGCTCGTCGCCGCGTGCGTCTATCCCGTCTCCGAAGGCATGGAGGTGCGCACCAACACCGAAAAGTGCCGCCAGAGCCGCAAGATGACGCTCGAGCTCATCCTGAGCAAGCACAAGAAGAAGTGCCTCTCCTGCGAGCGCAACCACAACTGCGAGCTGCAGAAGCTCTCCCTCGGCTACAGCGTCGACGAAGACCGCTTCAAGGGCGAGGACTTCGTGCTCCCCATCGACACCTCCACCCCTTACGTCGTCAGAGACAACGACAAGTGCATCAACTGCATGCGCTGCGTCGCCGCCTGCCGCAAGCAGAACGTCAACGCCATCGGCCCCATCGGCAGAGGCTTCCACGTCCACATCGGTTCGGCGTTCGATATGCCCCTTTCCGAGTCCGTCTGCGTGGGCTGCGGTCAGTGCATCGTCGCCTGCCCCGTCGGCGCCCTCTCCGAAAATTCCACCATCGAGAACGTGTGGAAGGCGCTCTCCGACCCCACCAAGCAGGTCGTGTTCTTCACGGCGCCCTCCGTCCGCGCGACGCTGGGCGAGGCGTTCGATATGCCCGTCGGCACCAACGTCGAGGGCAAGATGGTGGCAGCCATCCGCCGCCTCGGCCCCGACCATGTGTTCAACATGGACGTCACCGCCGACCTCACCATCATGGAGGAGGCGAGCGAGCTCATCAACCGCATCAAGACGGGCAAGCCCATGCCCATGTTCACCTCGTGCTGCCCCGCGTGGATCAAGTTCGTTGAGCAGCGCCATCCCGAGATGATCCCCCACCTCTCCTCCTGCAAGTCGCCCCAGCAGATGTTCGGCGCGCTCTTGAAGAGCTATTGGTGCGAAAAGAACGGCGTCGATCCCAAGAATCTGTACGTCGTCAGCGTCATCCCCTGCACCGCCAAGAAGTATGAGTGCACGCGCGAGGAGATGAAGGACGACGTGGATGCAGCCATCACGACGCGCGAACTTGCGCGCATGATCAAGACGGCGGGCATCAAGTTCACCGAGCTTCCCGACGAGGAATTCGACAATCCCTTCGCGACGGCAACGGGCGGCGGCGCCATCTTCGGCGCGACGGGCGGCGTCATGGAAGCGGCTCTGCGCACGGCGGCGCACATGATGGACGGCAGCTTCGAAGTGCTCGACTTCTTTGCGGTGCGCGGTACCAACCCCATCAAGGAAGCGACCTATCTTGTGGCGGGCAACACCATCCGCGTGGCGGTCGCGAGCGGCCTTGCAAACGCCGAGACCATCATCAAACAGATCGAATCGGGCGAGAAGAAGTACGACTTCATCGAGATCATGGCGTGCCCCGGCGGCTGCGTCAACGGCGGCGGCCAGCCCACCCTTTCGGACAGCGTCCGCAACAACACGGAGCTCAAAGAGTCGCGCGCCAAGGCGCTCTATACCTCGGATACCAAGAACGAGCTGCGCAGAAGCTCGGATTCGCCCGTGATGGACGTCATCTACAACGACTACTTCGGGTTCCCCAACAGCCACAAGGCGCACGAGATCCTGCATACCACCTACCATGCAGACAAGCGCATTTGAGGGCTGAAAAACCCGAACGAAAAAAAGAGCACGGAAGTTCCGTGCTCTTTTTTTGCCTGCGAAAGCGCCTTCGGGCGGTGAATGCCCCTCCCCAAAGGCGGCAGGCATCAGCGAAGAGAGCTAAATGACCGTCTTCCACGCGCACCAGCTTCCGCCCGAATAGTTGCGGATGCGGATGGCGCAGTCGCTCTGCTGCGAGACGGCGAGCTGGACGATGTTATCCCCTTCGTCTGCATGCGAGAAGGTCATGAGCAGCCACTTGCAGTTCTGCGCGGTATTCCCGGAAGAGGTAGGCGCGTTGGAGCAGGGAAGGTCGGAAGACCCCTGCACATAGTAACAGCCCGTTTCGTCGAGGATGTTGAAGTTAGCGCCGTAGCGCACCATATCGCTCATGATGAGCTGACGCTCGTTGTCGAGAAGCCCGAGGCCCAGATCGTGTTTGCTGATGGTGACGACGCCCGTCTGTCCGTTGACAGAGGTGACACCCCCCGAACCGCCCGCGGGCTTATCGGTGAGATCGTTGTAGGAGCCTGTGAGGGCAACGTCGGCAAGGCCGAGATCGTACTTGCTGATGGTGACGACGCCCGTCTGCCCGTTGACGGAGGTGACACCGCCCGAACCGCCCGCGGGCTTATCGGTGAGATCGTTGTAAGAGCCTGTGAGGGCGACGTCGGCAAGGCCGAGATCGTACTTGCTGATGGTGACAACGCCCGTCTGCCCGTTGACGGACGAGACGGCGGCAGGAGCAGGCTTATCCTCAAGGTCGTTATAAGAGCCAGTGAGGGCGACGTCGGCAAGGCCTAAATCGTACTTGCTGATGGTGACAACGCCCGTCTGCCCGTTGACGGACGAGACGGCGGCAGGGGCAGGCTTATCCTCAAGGTCGTTGTAAGAGCCTGTGAGAGCGACGTCGGCAAGGCCTAAATCGTACTTACTGATGGTGACGGTGCCCGTCTGCCCGTTGACCGAAGTGACCGCTCCCCCGCTGCCGCCCCCGAGCCCCGAGACGGGTTCGAGCACGCCGCCCGAATAGTAGCAGAGCGTGTAGCCGTCCTCCTCCTTTCTGAAGAAGATGCCGCCGTCTGCGAGCGAGGCGCTCGGCTGCGTCTGCCCCGCTTCGCCCACCTCGACGATCTGTTTGCCGCCCGTGACGAAGCCGTAAGCGTTGACGCTGACGGCGGAGTAGCTCCCCGGCGTCACCTTGCGGGTGAGCGCGGAAAAATCGTAAGCGTTGAGAAGGTCGAGGATCTGCTGATGGAGCGAGGGCTGCGGTTCTTCGTCCGCCTCGCGGTAGGCGCCCCCGAGGCAGCGAAGGCGCACGAATGAGCTTGCGATGCGCCGCCCCGCGCCGTTTGCGCTGTACACGCCGACAAATGCGGTGTCGCAGTCGGGCGAGGTGACGGCGGGCAGATCGCAGGAAGTGCCCGTGAAGAGCTGTTCGCGGCAGCCGCCCGCCCATAAGAGGACGGCGACGCGCTGGGAATAGTCGTCCCACTCGCTGTCGAAGTCAAATTCGAGCCTGTAACTGTTTTCATTGAAGGAAACGAGATCGAAAAAGTCGGTCTCGGCGTGTTTCCCCTTCACTCTGATGGCAATGGTTTGCTGAGCCATGTCGTTCCTCCCGTTGTCTTTCCTCCATGATAACACGCGTTGGGCGGCAAAACGCGCTTACATGACAAAAAACCGCAGAAATCTCTGCGGCTTTTGCGGTTTGGATGAAAGTTTGGGGGGTGAAAGCGCCCGCCCGATGCCCCTATCGGGAGAGAGGCGGCGGGCTCAGACGCGCACTTCGCCCGTGGCGCCGAGGATAGCGCGGTGCCGATCGAGGATGGGGTCGATCTCGTTTTTGATGAACTCCTCCGTCTGGTGAGGGGCGCGGCCGACGAATTTCTTGGGCTCCAGGATCTCTTCGAGCTTGTCGTGCGCGGCTTCGAACATGGGGTCTTTGCGGATGCGATCGAGAAGGTCGTTCTCTCCGCCGTTGACTTTGACGTTGGCGCCCGCTTCCTGCGAAAGTTCGCGGATGCGCTCGTGCAGCTCCTGCCTGTCTTTTCCCGCTTTGACGCACTCCATCATGATGTTTTCCGTCGCCATGAAGGGAAGCTCCTGCGCGATATGCTTTGCAATGACCTTCTCATAGACGACGAGGTTCTCTGCGACGTTCATATAGATGGTGAGGATGGCGTCCGCCGTGAGGAACGCCTGCGCGTTGACGATGCGGCGGTTGGCAGAATCGTCGAGGGTGCGCTCGAACCACTGCGTGGAAGCCGTGACCGCCGAGTTCATGGGAAGGGAGACAAGATAGCGGCAAAGCGAGCCCATGCGCTCGCAGCGCATCGGGTTGCGCTTGTACGCCATCGCCGAGGAGCCGACCTGCGTCTTTTCGAAGGGCTCCTCCACCTCCTTCATGTGCTGGAGAAGGCGGATGTCGTTGGAGAATTTGTAGGCGCTCTGCGCGATCTGGGAGAGCACGCAGAGGACGTTGTAGTCGAACTTGCGGGGGTACGTCTGCCCCGTGACGCCGTACACCTTTTCATAGCCCATCTTTTTAACGACGCGCCTTTCAAGTTCCTTGACCTTCTCTTCGTCGCCGTCGAAAAGCTCCAAAAAGCTTGCCTGGGTGCCCGTCGTGCCCTTGACGCCGCGGAGCTTGAAGTGCTCTTTGAGATTTTGCAGGCTCTCGTAGTCGAGCATGAGGTCTTGGAGCCACAGCGTGGCGCGCTTGCCCACCGTCGTGAGCTGGGCGGGCTGAAGGTGCGTGAAGCCGAGCGTCGGGAGATCTTTATATCTGAGCGCGAAGGAGCGGAGCTTATCCATGACGTTGACGAGCTTTTGTTCGATGATGCCGAGCGCGTCGCGCATGATGATGAGCTCGGAGTTGCAGTCGACGAAGCAGCTCGTCGCGCCCAGGTGGATGATGCCCTTTGCGGAGGGAGCGACGTCGCCGAATGCCGCGACGTGCGCCATGACGTCGTGCCGCTTCTGGCGTTCGTACTCTTCGGCGCGCTCGTAGTCGATGTCATCGATGTGCGCTTTGAGCTCCTCGACCTGCTCTTTCGTGATGGGAAGCCCGAGCTCCATCTCGCTCTCCGCAAGCGCGGTCCAGAGCTGCCTCCACAGGCGGAAGCGCTTCTCATCGCCGAAGTTGATGAGCATCTCGCGGCTCGCATAGCGGGTCGTCAAGGGGTTTTCGTACAATAGTTTGTCTGACATAATACTCTCCTAACAGTCCAGAAACAAAAGTTTTACCCTGATTATGTCACGCATAATCAAGATGTTGTGATATTTCAGACGATTTTTTCGGGTTCAGGATAGCTTTCGCCGAAGGTCTCCGCCGTGACCTTCTTCATCTTCTGCTCTTTTAAAGGCTTATCGCGGAAGTCGGTGGGCGTCGTTGCGATCGCATCCACCGCCTCCATCCCCTCGATGACCTTGCCGAAGGCGGCGTACTGCCCGTCGAGATAGGGCGCAGCGGCGTGCATCACGAAGAACTGAGAGCCTGCGGAATCGGGGTGCTGTGCGCGCGCCATGGAAAGGACGCCGCGCTCGTGCTTCACGGGGTTTTCCACGCCGTTGCTTTTGAACTCCCCTTTGATGTGGTAGCCGGGGCCGCCCGTGCCGACGCCCTTGGGGTCCCCTCCCTGGATCATGAAGCCTTCGATGACGCGGTGGAAGATGATGCCGTCGTAAAAGCCCTTCTGAACAAGAGACAAGAAATTGTTGACGGTGTTGGGCGCGAGCTCGGGATAGAGCTCGGCGCGGAAGACGGAGCCGTCCTCCATTTCAAAGGTGACGATGGGATGCATGTTATTTCTCCTTGCGATCTTGAAGATCGGAATATTTTTCGATGACGGTCCCCGCTTCGCGGAAGAGCTGCATGGAGAACTCGTCGGGATAGCCTTCGTCGTAGACGACGCGTTTTATCCCTGCGTTGATGATCATCTTTGCGCAGATGACGCAGGGCTGGTGGGTGCAGTAGAGGGTCGCCCCCGTGATGTTGATGCCGTATTTCGCCGCCTGGATGATGGCGTTCTGCTCGGCGTGGACGCCGTAGCACAGCTCCGCGCGCGTGCCGCTTGCGATGTTGAGCTTTTCGCGCAGGCACTCGCCCTTCTCAACGCAGGAAGGGATGCCCGAAGGCGCGCTGTTGTAGCCAGTCGTCATGAC
>URMI01000010.1 GCA_900548845.1 uncultured Clostridia bacterium
CGCTCTTCCGATCTACGTTTCGCGGATGCCCGCGACGACGCGGTACAGCCAATCCCCCACCGAGCCGTACGAATAGTGGTTGAAGGAATTCATGGAAGGCTCATGCAGCGAGCCGTCGGGCAGGATGCCGTCCCAGCGCTCCCAGATGGTCGTCGCGCCCATCCTGACCGCGTACAGCCACGAGGGGAAGTCCTCGTGGAAGAGCAGCTTTTCGGCGAGGTCATGCATGCCGTTCTCACTGAGCGCGAAAAGGAGATAGGGCGTGCCCGCAAAGCCCGTGACGAGGTGGTTGTTGTGTTCGGAGAGGTTGGTCCTGAGCGTTTCGATGACGCGCGCTCTCTTTCCTTCGGGAACGAGACCGAAATATAGCGTCAGAACGCACGCCGTCTGCGTTTCGGAGACGAGGCGGCCCGTCGCCGTAAAGTACTCCGTCTGGAACGCTACTTTGACGGCGTCCGCGCGGGCAGCATATTGCTTCGCAAGCGCTTCTTCACCCAAAACCTCGGCGGCCTTTGCGACGATGCCCGTCGAAACATAGTAGAACACGTTGGCGACGAGGTGCTTATCCGTCGAGCCCGTGCGCGTTGCGGGGTTGGAGCCGTCGAGCGCCAGCCAGTCGCCGTATTGGAAACCCGTCTGCCACAGGCCGTTTTCGCTGCATCTGGAATAAACGAAATCCACCCACTTCTTCATGGCGGGGAATTGCGCGCGGAGTGCTGCTTTGTCGCCATAGACGAGGTATTCGTTCCAGGGGATCATGGCCGCGCAGTCGCTCCAGAGCGCCGCGCCGTCGTTATTGCTGAGGATATCGGGGATGACGTGCGGCACGCTGCCGTCGGCGCGCTGCTCGCTCGCAAGGTCTATGAGCCATTTATCGAAGAAGGACGAGACGTCGTAGTTGAATGCCGCCGTGCGGAAGAAGACGTTGGCATCGCCCGTCCAGCCGAGGCGCTCGTCGCGCTGCGGACAGTCGGTCGGAACGTCGACAAAGTTGCTCCTCTGCCCCCAGACGATGTTCTTCCAAAGCCGCTCGACGCGGGGATCGGAGCACTCGAATGTGCCCGTTCTTCTCATATCAGAATGCAGCACGAGCCCCGTGACCGCCTCCAAAGGAAGCTCCTTCCCGACGATCTGAAGATAGCGGAAGCCGTGGAAGGTGAAATGCGGCGTTAAGACCTGCTTCCCGCCCGCGAGGATGAACGTATCTTCGCTCGTCGCTTCGCGCAGGTTCTCCGTGTAGAAGTTGCCCTCTTTGTCGAGCACTTCGGCATGCCGCAGCGTAATGGTTTCCCCGCGCTTCCCATCCACTTCCAGAGAGACAAAGCCCGTGAAGTTCTGCCCGAAATCGAGGACGTATTCCCCCTTCGGCGTATGGAAGGCGGAGACGGGCTTTAAGACCTCGGTGCAGCGGACGGGCTCGTTGATCTGCCCGACCACCTTCGCAGGGAAGGAAACGGCTTCCACGGGGGAAGTTTTCTCTTCCTGCGTGAAGTCCTGCGTTTCACCGAAATAAAATTCGCTGTCGGCGATATAGGTGGAGACGGCGGTGAAGCTCTCGTCCGTTGCGAACACGTCCTCGGTGCCGTCCTCGTAAAGAAGGCGCACTTCTGCCATGCCCGCCGTGCGGTCGCCGTAGATGCCGCGCTGCTTCATAAAGCCGAGCGCACCCGCATACCAGCCCTTGCCGATGAGCATCGAAAAGTCGTTTTCTCCCTCTTTGATAAGGGAAGTGACATCGTAAGTCTGATACTCGAGGGTGTGCGGATAGCTCGTCCAGAAAGGTGCAAAATAGCTGTCCCCCGCCTTTACTCCGCCGAAATAACACTCATAGAGCCCGAGCGCCGTCGCATACAGC
This sequence comes from uncultured Clostridia bacterium, assembly GCA_900548845.1. Lineage (GTDB taxonomy): Bacteria > Bacillota > Clostridia > Christensenellales > Borkfalkiaceae > Gallimonas. The sequence goes on from URMI01000010.1 coordinate 1,856, forward strand.
CGCGCCGATTTGACGGGCTTTTTCGCCGTAAACTTTGCTTTGAGCGCATAGACGGGCGCAGGCGCTTGCTTGGGGGCGATCATCTTTGCCGCGAAGGGTTCGGAGAGCTTATCCGTTTCGAAGACAAGCGCCTCTTCCGCGCGTTCGCCGTGGTTGTCCTCCGCCGTTACGCGCACTTCATAGCGGGTGCGGGGCAAGAGCGCTTCTCCTTCGGCAAGCACATAGGCGCACTCCCCATTCCCTCCGGCGGAAGAGACTCTTTCCCCGCCACGGAAGACGCAAAGTTCAAAGGATACCTGTTTTGTATCCTTTTTATCGGAACGGAGTTTCCAGGAAAAATGAGGGCGTCCGGTGCGGCAAAAACCGCCCGCCGCTTCCACAACACGAAGGTCATAAAGCTGCATGATGAAAAATCCTCCTTATTTTACTGCCATTTTACCACTTTTTTTCGGAAAAGTATTGCACCATTGTCGCTTTTATTGTATAATTGTTGCAAATATTTTTTCTTTCTCACAAGCGAGGTGCCTTCCTTATGGAAAATTATGACTTTTTGTGTGAAGCCTCCAAACTGCTCAACGACCTCAGCGGCCTTCCCGTTGCCATCTTCCGCGGGAAGGAACATGTGAAAGATTATTCCGTCGTGCGTCTGCCTCCCGCCTCGGCGTCTCCTGCCCTGAGACATTTTGAAACGCTGTATGAAAGAAATGAACCCGTTGCCTACGAGGCCGCGGACGATAAGCTGCTTTACGGCCTCGTGCGATCGAAAGAGGACGATCTGAGCCTTCTCGTCGGGCCCGCCTGCCTTTCCGACCTCACGGAGCACGAGATCGCAAAACTCATGCTCGATTATGATATCCCAAAAGAACAGGAAAAGGTCTTCAAGGAATTTCTTTTCTATGCTCCCCGATACCATTTCCAATACTGCATAGAGCTGCTGCTTTTTTTACAGCTCGTCATCAACAAAACGCTCGTTTCGCACCGCGAGATCACACTCGACAAATCGGAACGGGGCGAAGAGCTTGTGCAGCAGGCCTTCCGCGAAATGTTCCACCACAACGAACAGCTCGAATACGGCGAAGTGCAGAAGCATACCACGCTTGAATTCGAGCAAAAGATGCTCGACTGCATCCGCTTAGGGGACAGAAAGGCGCTCGAGGAAGTTTTCAGCAGCGTTCCCATCGGGCGCATCGGGAAGGTCGCCCCCACTTCCATGCGTCAGGCGCAGAATACGGCGATCGTTTCGATCACCCTTTCGGTACGCGCTGCGATCAAAGGCGGCCTGAGCCAGGAGATCGCCTTCCAGCTCTCGGATATTGCCATCCAGAAGATCGAGGCCTGCTCCTCCATCAATGAAGTCAACCTCATTTCCTACCGCATGATGACCAACCTCACCGAACGCGTCGCGGCGATCAATACGACAAGTTCGGGCAATCCCATCGTCGACAGCGCCATCCGCTATATCGACGAACATGTCTGTTCCAAGATCTCCATCGACGATCTTGCCGAGTGCGCCCACGCCAACCGCTCCTATCTTTCGGCAAAGTTTAAGAAAGAAACAGGACTTTCCATCATGGAATATATCAACAAGAAGAAGATCGAGGAAGCCGAGCGCCTTCTGCGATTTTCCGATAAGTCTCTCATCGCCATCGCAAGTTACCTTTCTTTCTCATCGCAGAGCCACTTCCAGAACACGTTCAAAAAAGTCACGGGAAAGACGCCGACGCAGTATCAGCGGGAATTCAAGATCAAGCAGTAAAAAAGCGGCCGAAAAGGCCGCTTTTCATATCGAAGGAACACTTACTTGACGTCGAGCTCGCTGACGATCTTGGGGTATTCGCGCATCTCGTCGGGGCCGTGCAGCGGATCCCACACCTGCGCGAAGAATTTATCTACTTTGGCGCGGGCGCCGTAGTTCCAGCTCTTTCGCTCGCACTCGTCGCACCAATGACCTCCCTCGAGGACGAGGCGCGGGCTCGCCTTGAACTTGTGCCCGAACGCGCACTCAAATTCGAGGGGCGTCGTCCAGTCGCCCTTTTGCATCGTTGTGCTGAGGAGCTTCCCGCCGCGGAAGGAGGCGGCTTTTTTCATGTCGTCGTAGCAAAGCTCGCTTTCGGGCTTTTCTTCGTCGTAGCCGTGGTCGATAGGAACAACTTTATCCCAATCGGTGAAGTGCTTCATCTGAGAAAGCTTTTCGGGGAGAGCCTCCCAGCGTGCGCGGCTGCCCCAGTAGGCGTCGATATGATCTTCGACGTTATCTTCGATGAAGTGCAGCGTGCCGTGTTCGGTACGGGCGAGCTGATCGAAGCGCTTCCTCATGATGCCGCCCATCAATTTCTGCCCGCCCGGGAGCTTGCAGATGACGCGCGAAACCGTGCGAAGGCCGCCGAGCATTTCGAGATAGCAGTCATAGTAGTACTGCATGGAATCGTGACGGAAATGCAAATAGTTTTCGAGCTTATCGCTATCTAGATAATAGTGCCCGTGGAAATTTAAGGTCGCCTGCTTTTTTGGGCTTAGAATATAGTCGAGCTTCGTGAGCCCGATCTCGCCGTACAGCATTTTGAACATGGAATAGGTATCCGTTCTGCACGAAGGGCCGCCGCCGATGTTGTAGATATGCCCCCAGAACTCTTCGGGAAGCGTTCCGTCGTGGAAGAAGGCGCACAGGTTTTTCATTGCGCGCGCAGAATCGCGGTCGGAACAATATTCGAGGACGTTATCAAAGCAGTTGTGGAACATGATGGCGTCGTTGATCTCGCTCATCGCCTTGCCGATGATGCCCGTCTGACGGAGCGACACCCAATACTTAAGGCCGCTTTCAATGACGAGCCGCTCCGCCGCCACTTTGGAGACGGCGTAGTAGTCGAACATGGAAGGCTTGATGGGGTCGCCCACCCTGCCCCAATGGATGGGCGGCATCCTGTCGCCCGTCTCCGCCACCGTGCCGATGTACACGAGGCGGGTCGAATTTTCCTGCCCGCAGTCATAGATGGCGTTGATGATGTTCTTCGTCGAGCCGTAGTTGACCTTCATCGCCCGTTCCGGGTAGTAATCGGCGGCAGGCGACACGAAGGCGGCGATGTGCAGGACGAGATCGCACCCCTTCACGCACTTTTTGACGACTTCATAATCATTGAGATCGCCCCACTCAACAGAAAGCCCCTTCGTCTGCAGATAGGGTGCGAGCAGGCTTCTGTTCTTTTCGGAATCGCGGGCGAGAATGACGATGTCCTGTTTGTCGGTATCTTTGAGCATCTCTTTGAGGGATGCAAAGCCCATGCCGCCCGTTGCGCCCGTGACGAATACGCGCTGTTTCATGTTACTCCCCTTTCATGGCGACGATATTTTTGGACTTTCCGTCGAGAATATCGGCGCAGAGTTTTACGGAATCGCCGATCGCAGATTCGATATCGTCTGGCTGAACGCCCAAAAAGTCGCAGCCCTCCTTTTTGTCGATGAAGAGGTTGCTGCATTGGAGCTTTGTGAACTTGACCATATGCAGGCCGCCGTCGATGCCATCTTTCTTCTGCTGTTTTCTCAGCTGCATCCCGCCGATCGCATAGAAGCAGTTGGGGATGGTCTTGATCGGTTTATTCGGGCAGCCGAGATATTTGTGGCAGATTTTGAGCATCTGCTTCCACTCCATGTTGTAATAACCGATGGGATAACACTTGCCGCCCCTGTTGCGTTCCAGTGCGCCCGCGATCGCCTGCCCGACTTGCTTCACCGTGACCATCGTACTGCCGCCCTTCGGCCAGAGCGTTGCGTTTTTCATAGAGCGGATATTTTCGACGAGGAACACCCACACGGGTTTGCGCCCCGGCTGCGTGCCGAAGATATAGGGAAGTTCCAAAACGGCGACGTCGAAATCTTTGCCTGCGAAGCTCATTGCTTCATTCTCCTGGTCGATGCGCGAGCGGATATACGGATGATACTTGGTGAGCTTCCATTCGGGATGCTTTTTCGCAAAATACGAAAAGTACGAACCGAGAATGACGGAATGCTTGACGCCGCACTCTTTGGCAAGTTTCAGAAGCCGCTTGACAGGGTCGATGTTGTACTTCTTATACAAGTTGTAGATGGGCGCAGGGCCTTCGACGCGCTCGTCGACGCCTGCGGCGAATACGAAGCCTTCGCAGCCCTTCATGTGAGCGCCACTTCGTCGTCCGTCATCTCGAGATAGTTGCCGTACTCGATCTTCATTTCGGGCGGCAGGACGGCGCCCGCGGGCAGGGGCGGAAGTGCGATGCTCGATACTTCGTGCCCTCTTGCAATGAGCTCCTTGGCGGCTTCCGAGCCCAAAAGCCCCGTGCCGCCGATCATAAATACTTTCATAAAACGCCTCCTTTGCGTTGATCTTACAGTTGATAGGTCCCCGATGAGAGCATTTTCTCTCTGCCGTCGGGAAGGATCAGCCGCGCCGTCGTATTGGAAGGAAGGGTGACGGTGTATCGATAGCCTTCTTTTGTCTTTTCCCACCCGCAGGCGACTTTGCCGTAGATGCTCTGATATTCCGCTTTGGCGTAAGTTATACTGCCGCCCGGTTTGGGCGCGATGAGAAATTGATTTTCGCCCATGACTTTGATGCCGCACATTTCGCTCATCAGCCATTCACACACGGCGCCCTTGGAATAGTGGTTGAGGGATGCTATGCCGCCCTGCGCGCCGATGGCGCTCTCTTTGACGTTGCCCTCCCACGCTTCCCAGATGGTCGTCGCACCATGCTTTGGCATGAAGAGCCAGCCGGGGAGTTCTTCATTTTCCAGCAGCTTGTAGGCATATTCGATGCCGATCTTTTCGAGCACAAAGAGGATGAAGGGCGTCGATAAAAAGCCTGTGCCGAGCCGCCAGCCGTAGTTTTCAAGCGCTTGGATGAGCCGTTTTTTGGCAAAGTCTTCCTGCTCCACCGTCAGAAGCCCCATATAGAGCGGGCGGACAAGTTTTGCCTGTCGGTCGGTATCGAGTGAGAATTTAGGCTTTGTGACAAGTTCCCGATAGGCGCGCTTTGCTCCTTCGCTGTATTCCAGGATACGGGCAAGGCGCTTTGTCTTGGGCTTTTGTAAGATGTCGGCGATCCTTAAAACGCGCTGCAGGGTGAAATAGGTGTACGCCGTCGATTCCTCGGGCTTCGACGTTACAAAATCGTACCACATGATGGGTTTGACGTTGGCGGGCTCCGCCCACTCGCCATAGGAGCGGCCGCTGTTGACGGCGTATTTCCGATTTTCCCGCGAAAGATGCATTGGCATGGAATAGAAGCCGCCCCATTTGCCTGCACGGCGTATCATGAAGTCGGCATAGTCGAGGATATCTTCGTAGTGTTCTTCCAAAACGCGCTTATCGCCGTAGCGATCGTAAAGATAGAGCGGGATATAGACGCCTGCGCACGCCCAGCCGACCGAACCGTTGAGCCCGTATATAACAAAGTCCTCATTCGACCAAGGGGCGATCTGCGGCAGGCAGCCCTTCTTCCATCTGCGGTCGAAAACATCGCGGACATGCTTGCGCGCAAATGCGGCGTAGTCGGTCATGTAGGCTGCGGTATTGAAAAAGACTTCGCTGTCCCCCGTCCAGCCCATGCGCTCGCGCGTGGGGCAGTCGGTGGGTACGTCCGTCGAGTTGCTCTTCAAAGACCAACGGGTGTTTTCGAAGAACTTGTTGATGAGCGGATGCGAACAGGAAAATGATGCCGTCTCTTCCAAGTCGCTGTAAACGGCGATCGCGGTGAAATTTTCCTTTTCAAAGGGGATGTCCGTTTCGACCTCTGCATACTGAAATCCGCCGAAGAAGAATTTCGGGGTGTATTCGTTGATGCCGTCGCGGCAGAGATAGTCGATCTCCTGCAAAGGCGTTGGTTTCCCCTTGTGGATGTTCTGAATGTTTTTTTGCGTGAATTCGCCGTCCTTCATCATCTCACCGAGGCGGATGCGGATGCGCTGCCCCGCCCGGGCGGAAAGACGGAAACAAAGATACCCCGAAAGATTCTGCGGGAACTTTAAGACCTTCTTCCCCGAAGGAGTGACGATGAGCTCTTCGGGGAAAAAGCGTTCGTGCTCCCTGACGAGGACGTTATCAGAAGCCGTGAGGTTTGCTTTACACTTAACGGGCTTTGCCTTTTTGCTGTATGTCGGCGATTTGCGGGCATCCACCCGTTCGCCGTCGCGAAGGTCGGCAAAACGGATGGGACCGTCGTTGCTCCACGCCCAGCTGCCGTCCGTACAGATGCGGGTGATCTTACCTTCCGAATCGTAAAGTTCGAGCTGCACAAAAAGTTTGGTCTGCGTTCCGAAGGAATTGCGCCGCCCCTGCGGACCGTTTGAACCGCGGTACCAGCCGTCGGCAAGCGCCGCCGTCATCACGTTGACGCCGCCTTTTACGAGCGACGTCACGTCGTACGTCTGATATTGGATGCGCTTTCTGTAATCGGTGGAGCCGGGCGCGAACACCATATCTCCCACGCGGACGCCGTTGAGTCTGACTTCGTACAGCCCGCACGCCGAAGCATACAGCCGCGCCTTTTGCACGCCGATCGCCGTAAACTGTTTTTGGAAACAGTCGACGGGATAGCGTTTTTTCCTGTTGACCTTGTAATTTCCCGCGATCCACACTGCCTTCCAATCGGAGGGAGTAAGAAGCCCCATCTCGAAGGCAGCGGGCTCCGACCACTCCCCTTCCCCGCTTTCATCCCAGAGTTTGACCTTCCATTCCACACGCAGGCGCGAGACAAGCTTTTCGGGATATTCGGCGCGCATGGAGGAAGAGGCGACTTTTCCGCTGTCCCACACCGTCTTGCCGTCCGTCTGTGCCAAGATGCGATAAGCGGCCTGCTTGCTGCCGCCCTCGCAGTTCCAAAACAGCAAGGGCTTTTGGATGTCGATGCCCAAAGGGTCTTTGAGATATTCCGTTCTCAAACGGATGGCTTTCATGCTTTTTCCTCTTCGCAGATGGTATGATAGAATTTTGCGGCGCGGCTTGTCCAGCCCTCGGCGGGGGTATTCTTGGCAACGCCCCAGCCGTGCTTTGTTCCCTCGACGGGCATAAATCCGAACGGAACGCCCGCCCGTTCGAGCGCCGCCTTCATCATGAGGCTGTTTTCAAAGGGCACGGCGTCGTCTTGGGTACACTGCCAAAGGAAGGTAGGAGGATAAGTTGCATCCACCCGCTCTTCGACCGACCACTCCCTTTGAAGCGCCTTATCTTCCGCCTCTTTCCCGAGGAAGAGCGTGCGCGAACCTGCGTGCGTCTTTTCCCCCATCGTGAGGACGGGATAGCACAAAAACAGGGCGGCGGGCTTGGGAAGGCCGTACTTTTCATAGCCGAGCTTTGCAGCGCCCCAGCAGCCTGCGACATGCCCGCCCGCAGAAAACCCGCAGACGGCATAGTTCTGCGTATCGACCTGCCACTCCTCGGCATGAGAAAACACAAAGGAGAGGATGGCGGCAACGTCCTCCTGCGGGGCGGGGTAGTGCGCGCGCTTCCCCACATGGTACTGCCCGATCACGGCGTTGAAGCCGAGCTCGTTGAAGCGCGTCGCCGTCGAAAACCCTTCGACGAGCGAACACACATCCCCATACCCGCCGCCCGGCAGGATGAGGACAAGGGGCGCCCTCTTCCCGATGAGAAAGGCGTATAAACCCACGGTATCGCCGAGATCGTAGAAGAGCTGCTCTCCCCTTTGGCGGCGCAGGCGCATCTCGTTGAGCGCATCGCAGAGCGAGGGCACGTCGAGGGGATAGTACTGCGTGAGCTTCCCCAAAGTGAGCGGACCCATCATGGCGGCGAACTGCCGCGGGCACACGACATACTTTTTGAAAGGCGCAAATTCTTTGCAATTTCGGATCTCGGAGATCTTGCTCTTGGGCGTAAATTCTTTCATATTATTCCTAAGAGAAGCTCCTGCTTTCACTTTCTTAATTCTTCAAGCCCGTACTCATTGATGAGCGCTTCGATGGCGGGCCTGATGTAGCCGTCCCGCCACAAGAGCTGCCCCTCATGGTTGAGATGGATGCCGTCCTTGATGAAGAGCTCGCTCCGATAAGCGCTGCCGTCGAAGGTCATTTCTTCCGCATCGACGAAAGTCATGTAGTCATACTCTGCGCAAAGCTCCTCGAGCGCATCGTTGATCTTCTGCGTGAGCGCCGTATATTGGCTTCGCCCGGGGAGCAGAAGCCCGCTCATGACGACAAACTTTGCTTCGGGCAGCTTTTCATGAAAGGTCTCGAACATGAACTTTTTATACGCCATGCACACTTCCACTTTTTCTTCATCAGTGCCGTCCAGAGAGACATAGTCGTTGGAACCCGTCTGAAAGAACACGACGGCGGGCGCGTAAGGATAGAGGAGCGTATCTGCCCGCTCCACAAGGTCATGATCGGTGCTGCCGCCAAAACCGTGGTTCTGCACTTTGTACTCCGGAAGATCGTTTTCCATCTCCGTCCAGAGGCGGAAGTTGGAGGCACCGTAAAAGACGATCTCCCCCTTCCTGGTTTCAGAGTCGTATTTCTGAAGGATGAGTTTTTCTTCGTGATCGAACTGCATAAACGCAAAGGGCCCCCAGCCCACATACATTCCCGTAAAGATCAGCCCCACAAGGCAGGTAAGAAGCAGACCAGAAACAGATGCAATGACTGCGATCGTCACTTTCTTCCCCTTTGTCATGATTTCCTCCTATTTGTCGGTGCGGTGAGAGGCGATATAGTCGCGGTAGAAATAGGCGCTCTGTTTCCACTTCGTTTCAAACGTCCTGAAATTGGTATGAATGAGGCCGTATTTGATCATCGTGCCCGCGCACCATTCGAAGTTATCCATCAGGCTCCATGCATAATAGCCTGCAATGTTGAGCCCCTCTTCGTTGGCGCGTTCCACTTCGTCAAGGACCGCTTTGAAGTAATTAACGCGCTTTTTATCGCGGATGGTGCCCCCGCGCGAACATTCATGCACATACGTTCCCTTCCCGTTTTCGGTGATGAGGATGGGAAGTTTGAGCGAATACATTTCCCGCAGCATTCTTACAACGTCGCGGATGACGTGAGGGTCGAACCCGCCGCGCGTTTCCTGCTGGTTTCCGCCCGCAAGCAGCTTCTTTGCCCCTCGCTTTCCCTTGTTGATGAGGACGCGGTCGTAGATATTCAGCCCGAAAAAGTCGATGGGCGTATGGATGCGGGCAAGATCGCCCTCTTTGATGTCCATGAGCGTCCCTTCGCGGGTAAGGGCAGATAAGATATAATCGGAATACACCCCGCCGAGGACGGGATCGGTATAGAACTTCCAATTGCGCTCGTCCTCATCACGGACGGCGGCAAGGTTTTCCTCGGTGGGATACTTTGCGTACCGCTTCCAAACGTCGATGACGATGCCGATCCTTGCGCTTTTTGAAGCGACGGCGCGGAATGCTTCCACCGCTCTGCCGTGCGCGACGAGCAAGTTGTGCCGCGCCCGGTTGCCGAGCGTTTCATCCTTGTGCCCCGGGGCAAACTTGCCCTTTGCGTAGCCGATATACGTCGCGATGGGCTCGTTGACCGTCGCAAAGTAGGGAACGAGGTCGGAATAGAGGCGGAACATCTTTTCGGCATACTCGCCGAACCATTCGATGCAGCCGCGGTTTGCCCAGCCGCCCTTCTCTTCG
>URMI01000011.1 GCA_900548845.1 uncultured Clostridia bacterium
CAGGATAGTGCTAAAATAAAACGCATTTTTCGGCGATTAGCATAGTACTATGCGTGGCATAATATCAAAAAACAGGCGTTTCCCGAGCGGAGACGCCTGTTTTTTACGAAAAAAAGCGGCAGGAACTTCCTGCCGCTTTGCGTGCTTTGAAATGAGCCGCGTTTATTCGGCGACGACTTTGACTTTGATCTTGGCGGTAACGCCCTCCATGAGGCGCACTTCCGCGCTGAAATCGCCGACGTTTTTGATGTTCTCTTTCAAGGAGATCTTCTTCTTGTCGATCTCATAGCCCTGCGCTTCGAGGGCGGAAGCGATGTGCGCCGTCGTGACAGAGCCGAACACTCTGCCGTTTTCGCCCGCCTTGATGGCGACGGTGACTTCCGCGCCGTTGAGCTTTGCCGCAAGTTCTTTCTGTGCCTTGACATGCTCCGCGCGGTGGAATTCGTCTGCGATGCGGCGCTGCGTGATCTCGTTGATGCCGCTCGTGGTGGCGACTTCGGCAAGCCCCTTTTTGAGAAGGAAGTTCCTTGCGTAGCCGTCCGAAACGTCGACAAGATCGCCTTTTTTGCCCGTGCCTTTGACATCTGCTTTCAAAATGACTTTCATGGTGGTTCTCCTTTTGTAATATTTTACCAAAGGACTGGGGCTTTGTCAACGGGGTTTGGGATAATTTTTGCGCTTTTGCGCATATTGACCTTGTGAGGAGGTGAAATATGGACCGTAATATGATCAACTGCGGCGTTTCGTGCGGCGTTTCGGAGTGCAAGTTCAATGTGGACGGCTGCCACTGCGAGCTGGAGACCATCCATGTGGGCAATACCTGCGACTGCGAGCACTGCACCTGCTGCGACAGCTTTCAAAAGAGGCACTAACGTCTCCCCCCTTACGGGGGCTTTTTTGTGCCTTTTTGAGGAGCGGGCAGCCTTGAAAATTGGTTGATAGACATGGCGCGGCATGGCTCGGGGCGAATAGTTTTTTCATAGCGGCACAAACTGCTGTCACAGCGCAGCTGTTTGAGATAGAGCCCGTTTGTTCGGGCGGGGCGTCTTTCGTTTTTCGGGAGATGCCTGTTTTTTTGTGCTGAGCGGCTGCAAAACGGCGGGCGGCATAAGCATGGCGGGCTTGGGCGGACTCGGGCGGGCGGTATGGGTGCGGCAAAGCGGCGGGCGGGAGAAGGCGGACTCGGGCGGGCGGTATGGGCGCGGCATAAGCATGGCGGGCTCCTGCATACAATGAGGGGATGAAAGCGTTTTTGCGGGGGATGGGAACATTCGGGCGCATGCTTTGGCGCGGGCTGCCGTTTGCGCTCCTTCTTGCTGCCGCCGTCATCGTCTTTTTGCCGCAGACGGCGGAAAAGGCCGAGGCGCGCACCGTCGTTCGGGTGTGGAATATCGATACCTTCGAGGGCGGGAAGGGCTCCCGCACCGCGTTTTTGAAGAGCGTCGCGCGGGAGCTGAAGGGGGAAGCGTACTATCTTGTCACGAGCTACACCCTCGAGGGAGCGCTTTCGGCGTTTGCGGAGGGGGATGCGCCCGACGTCCTCTCCTTCGGCGTGGGGCTTTCGGAGTTCGCGGAACGGCTTCTGCCGCTCAAACGGGAGTTTGCGGGCGGGGAGCTGGGCGGAAAGACGCTCGCCTATCCGTGGTGCATGGGCGGGTACTATCTCTTTTCTCTGACCGATTTTGAGGGGGAGGGCAGGACGGTTCTTTCCGTGGGCGGGGAAAACCTGCCTGCTGTCGCCGCCCGTCTCGAGGGGATCTCAGGAGAAGAGACGGAGAGTGTTGCCGCCTATACGGGCTTTCTGAGCGGGAAGTACCGCTATCTTCTGGGCACACAGCGCGACGTGTGCCGCTTTCAGGCGCGCGGAGTTTCGGTGCAGGCGCGCCCGCTCACAAAGTATTGCGATCTTTATCAGTATATCGGCATCCTTTCTTCCGAGAAGCGGGATGCCTCCCTTGCCTTTGTGGAAGCGCTGCTCTCCCCCGAAGTGCAGGGGCGGCTTTCTCAGATCGGCATGTTTCCGCTGGAAAACAATGCGGAGCGCACGGTGAGCGTGTTCTCCTCAAGGGAGGCGCTCGGTCGGCTCGCTGCGGCGGCGCGGGAAGGGGATGTCCCCGAAAAATACCTGAAAAGTATTTGAAATCGGACGCGAAATGTGTTAGAATAAGGGGAGTGACAGCTTGACGCTTGCGGACTATCTCATCGGCCGTCTGCCCCGCCTTTGCGCGGGCGGGCCATTCGACTTTGCGCGGCATACTTCGATCGGCTGCGGCGGGACTGCCGCGGCGTGGGCATGCCCGAAAAGCGGGGAGGAGCTTTCCTCCCTCCTTGCGCTTTTGAAGGAGCAAAACATTCCGTACTGCTTTCTCGGCGCAGGGGCGAACGTGCTGCCGCGCGACGGATTTTTTGACGGCGTTGTCATTCGCTTTAGCGGCTTTTGCGAGCGGAAGGCGGAGGGGGCAGTGGTGCGCGTCGGCGCGGGCGTGACGGGAGGAGAGCTCCTGCGCTTTGCAAAAGAGAAGTGCCTTGCGGGGGCGGAGTTTTTGACGGGCATCCCCATGACCGTCGGGGGCGCTGTCGCCATGAACGCGGGCGTGAAGGAAGGGCATATCGGCGAACTTATCTCGCGCGTTGTTTGCGCTTCGGCGGGCAGGACGTTCTGCCTTTCCCAAGCGGAGTGCGCCTTTCAAGAGAAGGACAGCATCTTCCTGCGGGAGAATATCGCCGTCATCGGCGCGGAACTTAGGCTCAAACACAGCTTTCCAGATGAGATCGCGCGCCGCCGCTGTTATTTCCGGACGAAGCGCAGGGCGCTCCCCAAAGGGCGGAGCATGGGCTGCGTGTTCGTCAACCCCGAGGGAAAGAGCGCGGGGGCGGTCATCGAGGCGTGCGGGCTCAAGGGGATGCGGCTGGGCGGGGCGCGCGTGAGCGACGTGCACGCCAACTTTATTTTGAATGACGGGGGGACCGCTTCCGATGTCGCGGCGCTCATCGCCCTGGTGAAGGCGCGCGTGGAGAAGGAGACGGGGATCGTGCTCCGCGAAGAGGTGCGGCGGCTCCCCTGAAATGCGCCTTTCAAAAAAGTGCGGCTCGGGAAGACGGGTGCGAAGAAGTGCGGCTCTCAGAAGCGCACAACAAGAAGTGCGGCGGCTCTGAAAACGGGCGCTGCGGGAAATACCATGAAACTCACGTTTGATTATCATACGCATACCAAATATTCGGACGGCAAGTCGACCGCCCTTGAAAACGCGCTGGCGGCAAAAGAGGAGGGGCTTTTGGGCATCGCCGTCACCGACCACGGCTTTTCGCACGTCATCTTCGGCGTGAAGCGGCGGGAGAAGGAGTGCTACTTTGCCGACATCGACGAGACGGCGCGGCAGACGAATTTTCCCGTCCTCCGCGGCATAGAGGAGAACATTTTGAGCCTCGAGGGCGACTGCGGGCTGACGGAAGCCGATTTTGAGGACTTCGATGTCTACCTCGCGGGCTTTCATCCCGTCGTCAGATACAAAAATTTTACTTCCTTCTGGGAGGGGGGATGGACGACTTTCCGCTACCGCGCACATATCAGGCCCTCCGGGCGCATGGTGCGGGAGATGACGCGCGCCTATCTGCGGGCGGTCGAGAAAAACCCTATCGACATTCTGACGCACGTCAACTATCATTGCTTTGCGGACGTGAAGGAAGTTGCCAAGTGCTGCCGCGATTACGGGACGTATCTTGAGATCAGCGGCAAGAAAGGGCACTTTACCGACGAGGAGCTTGCAGAGGCCGCGGCGACGGGCGTGAAGTTCGTCGTCAATTCGGACGCGCACTCCCCCGGCCGTATCGGGGATATTTCTCTTGCGGCGGCGCAAGTAAGCCGCGTGGGTGTGCCGCTTTCGCAGATCTGCAACATCGACGGGAGGACGCCCTCCTTCCGCCTTCAGGACTATAAACGGACGCACTGAGAACATCTGCCGCTTGCCGCTCTGCGCGGGCGGTGCGGCGTAACTTGAAATTATGGCGAATTTTACTTCGGAAGTCAAACGGGAGCTGTTTGCGGCTCCCCCCAAAGACCCCTGCTGCAAGAAGGCGGCGCTGTTTGCGCTGCTCGCGACGGGCGGCTCCTATCAGGACGGGCGCATCGAGTTCGTCAGCGAGAACGAGCGGCTTTCGGCGCTCTTTTTAGCGCTTGCCGAGAGCGTGTATTCCGTGCGCTTCGACATCAAGGAGGCCGCCTTCGACCCCAAGCGCGAGCGGGACAGGCTCACGTTCTCCTACGCGGGCGAGGAATCGGCGCGCATCGCGCATGAGGCAGGCTTTTCGGGCGGGCGCGGCATCGCGTGGGCGGCGAAGCGGGAGTGCTGCGCGCTCTCCTGCCTCAAGGCGGCGTTTCTGGGTGGCGGGAGCTGCACCGTGCCTGCCGCAGGGACGAGGACGGGCTATCACCTCGAATTCGTCTTCCCGCGGGCGGCGGACGCCGAGGCGTTCCAAGCGCTGCTGCTTCAATTCGACCTTTTGGGGAAATTCGCAAGGCGTGGGGAGCGTACCGTCGTCTACCTCAAGAGCGGGGATATGCTCTCCGATTTCTGCGCCGTTGTCGGAGCGGCGGGGGCGCTGAAAAAGCTCAACGAGCTCGCCGCCGAGCGGCAGGAGCGGAACAACTCCAACCGCGTCTCCAACTGCGTGGCGCGCAATGCCGACCGCACGGCGATCGCGAGCGTCAACCAGCTCAGGATCTTCCGCGAGCTGTATGAAAAGGGCGTCTTTGAAAGCCTCTCCGAGCCCCTCAAAGAGGCGGCGCGGGCGCGCGTCGAGCATCCCTCGGAATCGCTCACCGAACTTGCGGCGCGGCTGAATATCAGCAAGAGCTGCCTAAATCACCGCATCCGCAAACTTATGGAACTTTATAGAAGCACGGAGGAAAACACATGACCGATTTTGTCCATCTGCATCTTCATACCGAGTACAGCCTCCTCGACGGGGCGGTCAAGGTGAAGGAGCTCGTCGATCATTGCGTCAAGAACAACATCGATACGGTCGCCGTCACCGACCACGGCAATATGTATACCTCCCTGCGCTTTGCCGAGGCGTGCAAGAAAAAGGGCATCAAATATATCATCGGCTGTGAGTTCTATGTGACGGACGACTACCGCGTCAAGAAGGATCAGCACGCCGATCACCTCATTCTGCTCGCGAAGAACAAGGCGGGGTATATCAACCTCGTGCAGATGGACTCGCTCGCCTTTGTGGACGGCTTTTACTACCGCCCGCGCATCGACTACAACGTATTAAAGGATCACGCCGAGGGGGTCATCTGCCTTTCGGCGTGTTTGGCGGGGAGGCTTCCGCGCCTCCTCATGAAGGGGGACTACGAGGGCGCGAAGGCGTTCGCACTCTCCATGAAGGAGATCTACGGGGAAGATTTCTATCTCGAGATCCAGGATCACGGCATCCCCGAACAGAAACAAATTCTGCCGCTCATCGTGCGCATCTCGCGGGAGACGGGCATCCCGCTCGTCGCCACCAACGACGTACACTATCTCCGCAAGGAAGATTGGGAGATGCAGGATGTTCTGATGTGCATCCAGATGAAGAAGACGCTCGACGATCCGGACCGCATGCGCATGGAGACGCATGAATTTTACATGAAGTCGGGCGACGAGATGGCGGCGCTCTTCCCCGACCTTCCCGAAGCCATCTCCAACACGCGCGTCATCGCGAACAAGGTCTCCGATACGGACACGCCCTTCAACTTGAAACCGGACGGCAACCCCGTGTACGATAAGTCGCTCATACCGCTCTACACGGCGGACGACGGCACGCCTTCGCCCGAATACCTGACGCGGCTCACCTGGGAAGGGCTTCCCAAGCGCTATCCCGTCGTCACGGAGGAAATCAGGAAGCGCGCCGAGTACGAGCTTTCCATCATCATCAAGATGGGCTTTGCCGATTACTTCCTCATCGTGTGGGACTACATCAACTGGTCGCGCCTGCACGACATCCCCGTCGGCCCCGGGCGCGGCTCGGGCGTCGGCAGCATCGTCGCCTATTCCATCGGCATCACCAACGTCGACCCTCTGCGCTACGACCTCCTCTTCGAGCGCTTCTTAAACCCCGACCGCGTCTCCATGCCCGACTTCGACGTCGATTTCTGCACCGCCCGCCGCGAGGAGACCATCGCCTATGTGAGGAAGCGCTATCATCCCGAGAACGTCGCGCAGATCGTCACCTTCGGCACGCTCGCCTCGCGCGCCGTCATCAAGGACGTGGGGCGCGTCATGCGCGTCCCTTACGCCGAGACCGACCGCGTTACCAAGCTCATGGACGGCAAGTCTTCCATCCGCGAACTGTTGGGGCTCAACCTCGAAAAGTGCAGAAAGGCGGTCATCGAGACGGAGAACGACCCCGACAAACACGACGAGGCGCTCAAAAAGCTTGCCGACCAGGAGAGCAAGCGCAACCAGGAATTCATCGACCTTTACGAGAGCGACGCGACCTTGAAGCGCGTCATCGACATGGGCTTGAAGCTCGAGGGCATGCCCCGTCAGACGGGCATGCACGCCGCGGGCGTCGTCATCTGCCGCAAGAAGATCGCCGACAACGTGCCGCTCTCGCGCAACGGCGAGGACATCACCACCCAATTCGACATGAAGGAAGTGGAGTCCATCGGCATGCTCAAGATGGACTTTTTGGCGCTCACCACGCTCACCGATATCAAGAAGACGCTCGACTATATCAAAGAGGATACGGGCGAGACGGTGGAATTCACGCAGGCGTGCGACGACCCCAAGGCATATCAGCTCATTTCCGACGGCGATACGGACGCCGTGTTCCAGCTCGAACAGGGCGGCATGAAGAAGTTTATGAAGCAGCTGCAGCCCAACTGCCTCGAAGATCTC
Organism: uncultured Clostridia bacterium; assembly: GCA_900548845.1. GTDB lineage: Bacteria > Bacillota > Clostridia > Christensenellales > Borkfalkiaceae > Gallimonas. The sequence goes on from URMI01000011.1 coordinate 6,885, forward strand.
ATCGCGGGCATTTCGCTCTACCGCCCGGGGCCCATGGACTTCATCCCCGAATATCTGAAGAACAGGTCGGACCCCGCGAATATCCATTACCTGACGCCCATGCTCAAGCCCATTTTGGAGAAGACGTTCGGCGTCATCATCTATCAGGAGCAGGTCATGCAGATCTTCCAGAACCTTGCGGGCTATTCGCTGGGACAGGCAGACCTCGTGCGCCGCGCCATGGCGAAAAAGCACCGCTCCGAGCTGATGGCGCAGAAGGATAAGTTCATCTACGGCGATATCGACAAGGGCGGCAACATCACGGGGTGTATTTCGAAGGGCATCCCGCCCGAGGTGAGCGCCGAGCTCTTCGCCAAGATGGAGAGCTTCGCTTCCTACGCCTTCAACAAGTCGCACGCGGCGGCGTATGCCGTCGTCACCTACGAGACGGCGTACCTCAAAGCGTACTATCCAAAAGAGTTTCTGGCGGGCGTCCTCAACAACCGCATCGACAAGATCGAAGAGATCGCAAAGTATGTCGTCTACATGAAGGAGAAGCACATCGCGGTGTACCCGCCCGACGTCAACCGCTCCAAGGCGTACTTCTCGGTGCAGGGGGACGGGCTGCGCTTCGGCTTGTGCGCCCTGCGCGGCGTGGGCATCGGGGCGATGGAGGAGGTCATCAGGGAGCGCGACGAGAACGGGCCCTTCAAGGACTTCCCCGACTTTCTGATGCGCTGCACCAAGTACGTCAACAAGCGCATGGTGGAGAGCCTCATCCTGGGCGGCGCCTTCGACAGCTTCGGTTACCGCCGCTCGCAGTACACCGCCGTGTACGAAGACCTCATGCACCGCATCGCGGGCATGGATAAGCAGAAGAGCGGCGCGCAGCTCTCCCTCTTCGGCACCCTCATCGTCGAAGAGACGCCCAAGGCGGAATACCCCGATATCCCCGAATGGCCCTCGGAAGACCTGCTTTCCAAGGAAAAATCCGTCCTCGGCGTGTATGTCAGCGGGCATCCCTTCGAGCCGTTCGCGCGCTATTTCCGCGACGCCAACTTCAACTGCGGGCTGCTCGCCGACTACGAAGAGGACGAGGAGACGGGGGAGAGGACGTACGCGCAGATCGAGAGCGGGCAGCAGGTCGTCTTCGGCGGGCTCATCGCGGGCGTCAAGAAGATCAACACCCGCGCGGGCGCGACGATGGCGTTCGTCACCGTCGAAGATCTGTACGGGAACATCGACTGCGTGGCCTTCCCGCGCATCTACGACCGCGCGCGCCACTTCCTGAAAGCGGACGCCGTCGTGAAGGTGACGGGCAAGATCGATATTTCTCCCGACAAGCTCCCCGTCATCATCGCGGACAAGATCGAAGAGTTCGTCCCGCCCGAGGAAAAGCGGGAGGCCCCCGCGCGGAGCGAACGGAAGAGCGGGGAACAGGTGCTTTGGCTGGACGCGAGGAACATGGGGGAGGAGGACTTCGAAGAGCTCCTCGATACCCTCTCGGGCTATGAGGGCGAAACGCCTTGTAAAGTGCTGCACGGCGGCAGGCGCTACGAATTCCCCGTGCGCCTCACGCGGGCGCTCATGGCGGAACTGAGGACGTTTTTGCCCGAATCGGCGATAAAACTCGTTTGAGAGCGCGAAAAAGAGCGTGAAAATTGTTTGCTTTTCCCGCGTTTGATGATATAATAGCGGCGGGGAACAAGAGAATAGGAAAGATAACATACGGAGGATCGGAAGATGAAGAGGATCGGACTTTTGACGAGCGGCGGCGACGCCCCCGGCATGAACGCGGCCATCCGCGCCGTCGTGCGTACCGCCATCTATTTCGGCATGGAGGTGTACGGCATCGAGCGCGGCTATGCGGGCCTCATCGAAGACACCATGATGCCCATGGAGATGAGGAGCGTTTCGGATATCGTGCAGCGCGGCGGCACCAAGCTGCGCACGGCGAGATGCCTTGAAATGCTCACCCAGGACGGGCAGAAGAAGGCGGTGAAGACGCTCGAACGCCACGGCATCGAAGGCCTCGTCGTCATCGGCGGCGACGGCTCCTTCCGCGGGGCAAAGGCGCTCACCGAAAATTACGGTATCCCCACGATCGGCATCCCCGGCACCATCGACAACGACCTCGAATATACCGACTATACGCTGGGCTTCGACACGGCGGTGAATACCTGCCTCGAAGTCATCAACAAGCTGCGCGATACGATGAACTCGCACGAGCGCATCTCCGTCGTCGAAGTGATGGGTCGCCACTGCGGCGACATCGCCCTCTATGCGGGCATCACGTCGGGCGCCGAGATCATCATCGTGCCCGAGATCGCCTACGACATGGACGACATCGTCATGCGCATCAACCGTTCGCGCGCCAACGGCAAGCACTCCAACATCATCGTCGTCGCCGAAGGCGCCATCAGCGCGGAGGACTTTGCCAAGCAGCTGCAGGAGAACACCACCTATTCGGTGCGCTCCACCAATATCGGACACATCCAGCGCGGCGGCTCGCCCTCGATGGCGGACAGGATGCTCGCGGCGCAGTTCGGCAACAAGGCGGTTCGGCTTTTGAAAGACGGCATCGGCAACCGCGTTGTGGGCATCCACCGCAACGAGATCATCGATATGGACATCATCGAAGCGGTCTCCATGAAGAAGAAGTTCAACTACGAGCTCTACGAGACGCTGCAGATGATCTCCATGTGATAAAAAACCGCATATAGTTGTATAAAACCCGCCCGCTTGGGAAAAAGCGGGCGATTTGTTTACAAATTTTACCATTTTGCGGCAAATATTTTCCCGCTTCCTATTGAAATTTCCTGCGGGATGTATTATAATATCCGCATAAAGGGGAGGATAGCGGTTTTTCCGCCCAATCTCCGCTGCCGTCCGTGCACGATCCTTTGGCGCGGGCGGAAGAAGGGGGTCCTATGATTTTAACGGTCTGCATCAGTCCAAGCGTCGACGTCACCATCGAGCTCGATCAGCTCAACATCGGGAAGGTCAACCTCGTAAAGAGCAAGACGTTCTCCTTCACGGGCAAGGCGATCAACGTCGCGATCGGCGTCTCCCGCCTCGGCGCGGAGGCATACGCCACGGGATTCATGTACAACGAGAACGGCGTCATGTTCGAACAGGCGCTGGATAAGGAAGGCGTGCCGTTCGCCTTTGTGTGGAACGGCGGCCGCGTGCGCGAGAACTATAAGTTCATCGACAAGCGGTCCATGCTCACCGAGATCAACGATATCGGCGAACATGTCTCGACGGAAAAACTCGTCGAACTTTTATCCATGGTACGCAATCTTTCCTCGCGCGCCAACATCACCGTCATTGCGGGGAGCCTGCCCCGCGGCGTCGATGCGGCTTACTACCGCGACTTCGTCAAAGCCGTCGATCCCAACTCGCTGAAGATCGTCGACACGGAGGGGGCGAAGCTCTTCTCTGCGCTCGAAGCGGAAGTCGATCTCGTCAAGCCCAACCTCGAGGAATTGCAGGAGACGCTGGGCCGCGAGTTCAAGGATAAGGACGACATGCTCGCGGGCTGCCGCGAGATCATCGACCGCGGCGCGAAGACGGTGCTCTTATCGCTCGGCAAGGACGGCGCCGTCATCACGGACGGCAGCAAGAACTACTTCTGCCGCAGCATCAACGTTGCCGTCAATTCGACGGTGGGCGCGGGCGACGGCATGGTCGCGGCGGCGGCGGTCAAGATGCAGGAGGGGGCGGACCTTCCCGAGATCTTGCGCGCGGGCGTCGCGGCGGGGACTGCGACCGTCACCACCTTCGGCACCATCTCCTTCACCAAGGAAAAGTACGAGGAGATCTACAAAAACCTGCTCGTGACGCAGTTCTGACCGCAAGCATGCACAAGGCTTCCCGCCGCGAACCGCTGCGGAACAACACGCGCTCTCTGTTTCACGGGGCTTTGTTCCGGCGGATGACAAGGGGAGACACTATATCTTGTGGTGAGCAGGAAAAATTTTCCATAAATATTGTGGGAAACCCTTGACAAAGGGCACAAAATGTGGTACTATGAAAGCGTTCCTTCGTAAGAAGGGGCGCTTTTGCCGTTTCGGGGCACAAGCGCGCAAAGGGAAAATAAGGAAGGACGAAGAGTATGAAGATCATCAAAAGAAACGGAACGGAAGTCACGTTCGATCCCGAAAAGATCGCAAACGCCGTCCGCAAGGCGAACAACGAAGTGAGTGAGGACAACCGCCTCACCGAAGAGCAGATCGACAAGATCACCAAGAAAGTCACGGCGCTTGCGAACGATCTCAACCGCGCGGTCAACGTCGAGGAAGTGCAGGACTTCGTCGAGAACCAGATCATGAACGAAAAGGCGTTCGCCGTCGCGCGCAAGTACATCACCTACCGCTATACGCGTGCGCTCGTCCGCCGCGCAAACACGACGGACGCGCAGATCCTCACGCTCATCGAGTGCAACAACGAGGAAGTCAAGCAGGAAAATTCCAACAAAAATCCC